>JAPYQX010000492.1 GCA_029937135.1 Nitrospinota bacterium | reverse complement strand
GCGTGAACGAACGGCAGTCCTTCCCTATTCCATACTCGGGGTCAGATATCGATTTCCCGTGGCAATAGGGGTAGCCAAAATGCATTCCCTTGCGGGGAGCGTGATTCAGTTCATCGGGCGGCAAGTCATCGCCCAATCGATCACGGCCATTATCGGTGAACCAAAGTTCTTTTGTCTTGGGATCCCAATCAAAGCCCACCGAATTCCGAACGCCGCGCGCGAACACTTCCCAGGTGTCTCCCGCCACCGAAAAACGGAGAATCGATGCATAGGGCTCGCCCGGCTCGCAAATATTGCACGGGGCGCCCACGGGAACGTAGAGCCGGCCATCGGGCCCGAAGCGGATGAATTTCCATCCATGGCGCAAATCACGGGGGAGCTTGTCGTTCACGATAACCGGCGCTTGTGGATTACCGAGGCGACTCTCGATATTCTCGTAGCGAAGGATACGATTCACCTCGGCCACATAAAGCGAACCGTTTCGGAAGGCAACGCCGTTCGGGGAATTCATTCCCTCCGCGATAACGGCGACTTCGTCCGCTTTGCCGTCCCGATCCAAATCGCGTATGGCATAAACCCTTCCGGCCCTACGGCTCCCGACAAACAGAGTGCCCGCCGGCGATAGCGCCATCGAGCGGGCTCCCGGGATATTTTGGGCGTAAACGGAGATTTTAAATCCGGGAGGAAGTTGAATTTGCTCCAGGCGAATCCCTTGTCCCACTGCGGCGGAGCAAGAGGCGAGAACGCCAATCAAAAGTAAAAAAATAAAAAAGAAAGAGGAGAAGCGGCGCAAGACAAGTGCCCCCCAACGATGGCGCCCGGTAATACCGGCGAGCCAAGCTTCCGGCAATTGAAACTTCCGTCGATTGGCCCTAAATACTGACCTGGAAATCAGGTATCTTCACTTCGTCACCGTCATCCCCCAGGCCGGAGCTCAATTCCTCGAGCGTGGTCTCCGTCAGGGTCCGGTCAATGGCATTTTCAAGTTTTATCCAAAGCTGGCGGCTGCCGCTTACGGCCGGGTTGGGAGTTTGAGAGTCATCATCATTGTCCCAGTCCACGGGTATGATCTCCTCCTCAACGGCATTGAGAACATCCTTCATCGTAATTTGAGCGGGAGGAAGCGCCAGGACGTAGCCTCCCCCCGGGCCACGGGTGCTCTTCACCAGTTCGGCCCGCCGCATTTTAACAAAAAGCTGCTCAAGATAGTGTTGACTGATATTTTGCCGGCTCGCGATTTGCGGTAAAGGGATCGGGTGCGTCTGGGAATGCCTCGACAAATCGATCATGGCGATAACAGCATATCTGCCCTTGGTGGATATTTTCATCGCTTCCCTCCTGCAGTGTTTGCCCTAATCCGCGATTGACCCAATCCGGCGAACCCGTCAGTTTGAACTGTTGATTACGGCTTTATCCTCAAGCGCTTCCGCATTTTTCGCCGAGCGTTTTTCATCATCCCCGCGTGAGCTCAAAGCCGCTTCCGAGCACGAGGGACACGAAG
>JAPYQX010000491.1 GCA_029937135.1 Nitrospinota bacterium | reverse complement strand
AGTAGGCGATATTTTATTCTACCCCGCTGCTCCACCCCCGGTTCTAAGCCAAGCGCAAAAGAGTTATATTTTCGGTATCCATTACCTAGATAATTAGAGATAAAAACCATGGCATATCGCATCGTCGGAAAACCAGTTCCCAGAATCGACTCGGCCGAACAGGTGGCGGGAGAAGCACGCTTTGGCGAGGATTGGCACCCGGAGGGCTGCCTGGCAGCGCGTCTTCTCCTGAGCCCTTATCCACACGCCCGTATCTGCAATCTCGACCTCTCTCGCGCCCGGAAGGTCCCCGGAGTTCTGGCCGTGGTTTCAGCCGGGGATGTGCCGGAGGGACGCTACGGCCGCATGATCCGGGACGAAACCCTGTTCGCATCAGGCCGGGTTCGCTATGTGGGTGAGCGAATCGCAGCCTTGGCGGCCATAAACCAGGATGTCGCGCGAGAAGCCATTTCGCGCATCAGAGTGGAATATGAACCGCTTCCCGTTCTGCTGACCCCAGAGGAAGCGATGGCCGATGAGGCTGTTCTCATTCACGAGGAACTGGAATCTTATCCCGCGTTTCCGGGGAGCATCCGCTACGGCAACGTGGCGGCCCGGATTCGGGTTCACTCCGGAGACGTGGAGTGGGGATTCTCACAAGCCGACCACATCATCGAGGACACCTACCATACGCCCCGCGTTCACCAAGGCTATCTGGAACCCCGGGCCGTCGTCGCCGAACCAACAGAAAATGGAATCACCGTGGTTCGCACGCCCACCCAGGCTGCCTTCGTCGTCCGTGCCCTCACGGCGGAGATCCTCAAAATCCCGTTGAATGCGGTGCGCGTCATTTGCACCCATGTGGGTGGCGCCTTCGGCGGCAAATCCCAGCACTTGATTGAGGCGGTGGCAGTTCTCCTCAGCCGGAAGACAGGCCGCTCCGTGCGGCTGACGCTGACCCGCGAGGAAGATACCCTCACCGGAAATCCTCGGCACGCCTACTCGATGCACTTCCGCTCCGGAGTAAACAACGACGGCCGCATTATCGCCCGGCAGGTGCGGTTGATTTCGAATAATGGCGCCTACTGCATGTCGGGGCCTGCCGTTCTGGGAAAATCCTCCTACACTTGCACGGGGCCCTACCGCATCGAGCACACTGAGATCGAATCTTTTCTCGTTTACACGAACCTCCCCCCGAGCGGCTCCTACCGGGGGCTGGGAGTTCCACAGGTCACATTCGCCTGTGAGCGCCATATGGATCAAATCGCACATAAGCTGAATATTGATCCACTGGAACTGCGCCTCATGAACGCCATGCGGGAGGGCGATACCGATCCCGCCGGAACGCGGATTCAAAGCGTGAGTCTTCGCGAAACCTTGGAACGCGCTTCGGAGGCCATTGATTGGCAGCGGCGGGATAAATCGGCGAGGGAGCCACGCGGCCCAGGTCCCGATATAATTCGCCGGGGAATCGGAATCGCCTGCGCCCGCTACCCCACCGGCGGAGGGGCATCGGGGGCAGTGG
>JAPYQX010000490.1 GCA_029937135.1 Nitrospinota bacterium | reverse complement strand
GCATTCATCGCCACCAAGGTGCTCGAGCACAGCGAGGCCGCCGTCCGGGCGAGCATCGAGTGCTCCTTCAAGCTCCTTCGGACCGATGTCATCGATCTGTTTCAGATACACAACCTGGCGTCGTGGCGGATGGCGGCGCAGGTGCTCAAGAGTTATCGGCGGGAAGGCCGCATCCGATTCATCGGAATCACCGATTGTAATGTGGCCAAGTATCCTGAAATGATCGAGGCGATGCGAACAGGTGATTTCGACACCATTCAGATTCCCTATCACCTGGGCGAGCGGACCTGCCGCAGGGAGATTCTTCCCCTGGCGCGCGGGTTGGGCATCGGGGTAATCGTGATGACCCCGCTCGCCCCGATCTTCAACCGGAACCTTTTGCTCGGCCCCTTTTCCCGGGCGGACCTTACTTTTCTCAAGCCCTACGGCGTGCAAACGCCGGGCCAGGCGCTTCTAAAATACGTCCTATCGGACCCAGCCGTCTCCACCGTCATTCCGGCGACGAGCAAGGTCGAGCGCGTGGCCGAGAACGCCGCAGTATCCAACGGCGAACTCTTCCCCCCGGAGATTCGCGAACGACTGGAAAATTTACTCTAGGAGCCGGGTTTATTTGTCGAGCGGGTAGAGCCGCTCAATGTGGAGCCGGATGAGGTGGCGCCCCTCGCGGGTCATCGCTTCGAGATACTCGTCCACGTCATCGGGGTCGCCGCCCGTGATGCGCCGGTAGAGGCCGAGGTTGAGGCGGCCGCCGGGGTCCTCGACCAATTCGCAAACTCCCTCGGCCGTGATGTAGGGATACCACCCGCTTTCGGGCAGGACGCAGAGATTGGCACGTGGGTCTCGCTTGAGGTTCCGGGTTTTCACGCGGTCCCAGGTCGCCGAGATTTCGGCGGTTTCACCCGAGGCGGCATAAACGATGGGGGCGGAATGCGGCCTGCCGTCCTTCAGGATTGTGGTCAGGACACCATTTCTTTGCTTTTCGATAAATTGTATCGCTTCAGTGCGCGTCAATTTTCACCTCCTGTAAACGAGTCGCCCGGTTACGAATCGCGAATCGGGGTTGATTTGAGAAAATCATCGATACCGGCCAGAAACTCCTCCTCAGCGTCGAGCATCGGGTAGTGCCCGCAGCCGGATATGACCGCCCGGGTGCATGACGCGATTTTTTCCTCGCAAAGCGTATTGAACGCCATCGGCCCCGCGTCGGTCTCGCCCGTGCACGCCCAAACGGGGATGTCTATCTCCCCCAGCCGCCCCCGCAGGTCGGGCATCGTGAGGACGGCGTCGGCGGCGGCGCAAAATCCCTCGGGTGTGTTCCTCATGAAGCGCTCGCGGGCGCGGGCCGCGTCCCTTTTCCAAGTCTTGGGCAGGGCGAAGCTGAACAGTGGGCTATCGAACACCGCCGCCAATCCCTCTTCGGCGGCCAGTTTTTTGAGGGCCTCGAACCGCTCTCTTGGCGCGCCCGCGGGCGCGGCGCCCGAGGCGCCGATCAGGATAAGGCGGTTC
>JAPYQX010000143.1 GCA_029937135.1 Nitrospinota bacterium | reverse complement strand
CGATCCCGGTGACGTAGCCGGCCTCGTCCGAGGCGAGAAAAACAAACCCTCCCGCCATTTCCTCGGCCGTGCCCCAGCGCCCGAGCGGGATGCGCTCGAGGTATTTCGCCTGAAAGCGCTCGTCGGTCCGGATGGTGTCGGTCATCGGCGTGATCGCCGCAGGCGAGATGCAGTTGACGGTGATGCCGTAGCGGCCAAGCTCCCTCGAGGCGCTCTTGGTGACGCCGACGATGCCCATCTTGGCGGAGGAGTAGTTGATCTGGCCGATGGTGCCGCGAAGCCCCGCGCCCGAGGTGACGTTAATGATGCGCCCGCTCTCGCGGGGGATCATCCGTTTGGCGGCGGCCTGGGTGCCCGCCCATGTGCCCTTGAGGTGAACGGCGATCACGGAGTCGAACTGCTCCTCGGTCATTTTGTGGAGCATGGCGGCGCGGACGATGCCTGCGTTGTTCACCATGATGTCGATGGGGCCAAACTCTGATTCGCACCGATCCATCATGCCCTCGACCTCGGCCACCCGGCTCACGTCGGCGCGGTGAAAAACGGCCCCGCCGCCCGCATCGCGGGCCAGCCGCGCGGTCTCCTCGCCGCCCTCCTCGTTCAGGTCCACGGCGATGACGCGGGCGCCCTCGGCCGCGAAGGCCTGGACAACGGCCCGGCCGATGCCCTGAGCGGCGCCGGTGACGACCGCTGTTTTATCCTTGAGACGCATAGAAAAACTCCTTTTCCTGTATGAGTCCGGCCAGCTTGGTGAAAGCCAGCCAGGAGAAAGAAAACCTGGAGTAAGAAAGACCGGTAAAAGAAAAAGAATCCGCCGCCCGAGGGCAGGGCGATTATACGCGAGCGCCCCGGAATTTCCTCCCGTCCGGCGGGCGCGAGGCCCCGGCACCGGGCGCCGGGTCACAATTAATGGTATTTTGGGGCCAAATACACAGCCATTCGAATATTTTGGCTTTTTTTCAGACAACGGGGCCGGGGGTCCCGGCAACCGGGAGAGTTACACATGGGATTTGTGGATCTGAACGGAATGGAATTCGATGTTTTAAAGGGTACGAACCGCAAGGTGCTCCAGGGGGAAAATCTGACGATGCTCTTTCTTGACCGGGAGGCGAACGTGGTTCAGGAGCACAGTCATCCCCAAGAGCAGATCGTCTATCTCCTGGAGGGCCGGCTCAAGGTCAGCCTCTAGGGCGAGGGGGAACAGGAGGTCGAGGCGGGCAACGCCATTCAGATTCCCGGCGGGCGTTCCCACCGCATCGAAACTCTCGCTCAACCCAAGATCGTTTCGGTCTACAGTCCGGCCCGCGATCTGAGCAAACTGACGCAGCCGTGAGGCTGTCCCAGCCGTGAGGCTGGTCGCCATGTGGAAGTAAACGGAGAGAAAATGACCGGAGAAAAAGTGCGTCTGGCCTCGATGGGTCTCGGCCAGTGGGCCAGGACCCTCGCCGCCGCCGCCCGTAGCGGCAAGGTTGAAATCGTGCGCTGCTTCGACCCGGTGGAGGAGACCTGCGCCTCGTTTGCTGAAGAGACCGGCGCGCGCCCGCCCGCGAGTTATGAAGAATTGCTGAATGACAGCGAGGTGGAGGGCGTGATCGTCGCGACCCCGCACTCGACCCACGCGGATGTCGCCTGCGAGGCGGCCTCGGCGGGCAAGCACCTGTTCGTCGAAAAGCCTTTCGCGCTGACGGCGGCAGAGGCGAGACGCATTATCGAAACCGCGGAGCGGGCGGAACGCACCCTTCAGGTGGGGCACAAGCGCCGGTGGTTTGGGGCGAACCGCCGCATTCTCGAAATGATCGAGGCGGGCGAGCTGGGAATGCTCCATCAGCTTGAGGGCAACTACTCGCGGCCCATCTTTCAGGCCCCGAGGGCGGGCTGGCGGGGCGACCCCGCCGAATCCCCCCTGGGAGGGATGACCGGCCTGGGAATCCATATGGTCGATCTGCTTTGCGCCTTCGCCGGAGGGCGGATTGAGCGCCTCGCCGCATTCAGCAAGAAACTTTTCGGCAAAACGAACCTCGACGACGTGACGGCCATCGCCCTTGAATTCGAGAGCGGGCCCCTCGGCTATGTCGGAACCTCGGCCGTCGTCCCCATGTTCATCACCTCCGCCGCCCTCGGCACAGAGGCCGGGGCCTGGAGTGAACAGGACGGCTCCAGGCTTTTCATTCAGAAAAAAGACGAGATGGTCAGGCGGGAAATCCCCGTGGACGCGGGCGACGGCGTGGCGGAGGAGCTGGTGCATTTTGCACATTACATTCGCACCGGTGAGACCCCCGAGGCGGGCGGGGCCGAGGGGCTCGAAATCGCCGCCGTCCTCGAGGCCATGGCCGAGAGCGTCAAAACCGCCCGCGCGGTCGAAATGAAGGATTTCAGGGAGTAGGGGGTTTCAGCGGGTGAAGATAAGGCCGCAAAATTTCCGCTATTTCATGGCCTTGCTAATTGTTCTGTTTGTTGCGGAAATCACGCGGGCGAGGACGGTCCTTATCTCGTATAATTCCCCCAAATTCTCCGCGAAGGAATTCAGGATGACTTCCATGAAGGAGTGCGCATGATGGCCCAGAGTCCAAGCAACCTTCCCGGCGACCCTCCCCTCGACCTGCTCCTCGCCGGCGGCACGTTCGTTCTCGGCGGCGGCTCCCGCGCCGCCGCCCTCGGCATCCGTGGCGGACGCGTCGCCTGGACCGGCGCGGCCGAGGAGGCCCCTCCCACCGGAGAGATGATGGACCTGACTGGCAAGATCATCCTCCCCGGCGCGGTCGATCCCCACGTCCACTTCCGGACCTTTTCATCCCAATGCGACACCCTGGGCGATGTCTCGCGTAGCGGTGTCCACGGCGGCGTCACCACCATGGTCGCCTTCGCCACTGGCGAGGAGGACGAATCCATGCTCGGCACCCTCCGTCGCTGCCGCGAGGAGGGCGAGGCGGATTGCGTGGCCGATTTTTCGCTACACGCCTGGATCTTCGAGGACTTCGGCTATCTGGCTGAAATCCCCAAGGCCGTGGACGCCGGCGTCACCTCCTTCAAGGTCATGATGGGCTACCGCAAGCGGGGCCGGGGCCGGTGCATCCCGGACGAGTACACTTACGCCGCCATGGAGCGCGTCGCCGCTGTAGGAGGTATCGTCCTGGTCCATGCCGAAAACGGGCCGGTGGTCGATTATCTCGAGGACAAGGCCATCGCCGAGGGGGTAGACGGGGCCGAGTACCTCCGGCGGTCGCGCCCCCCCGAGATCGAGGCCGAGGCCGTCGCCCGGTCGGCCCATCTCGCCTCGATGGCCGGGTGTCCGCTCTACATCGTCCACGTCACGTCGGCGGCCGCCCTGACCGAGGTCAGGCGCGCCCAGGCCGACGGCAGGGACCTCGTCGCCGAGACCTGTCCCCAGTACCTCACCGTCACCGAAGACGCCGTGGCCGAGCGGGGGGCGATTGCCAAGGTGGCCCCGCCCCTTCGCGCCCGGCCGAACCTCGATGCCATGTGGGAAGGCGTCCGGGATGGCTGTATCGACCTTATCGGGAGCGATCACTCCCCCTATACCCAGGCCCAAAAAGAAGAGGCATCCTTCATCGACTCTCCCTTCGGCGCGCCGGGGATCGAGACCCTTCTGCCGGTCCTCTACAGCGAGGGCGCCGCCGCCGGGCGCATCTCCCTGGATCGGCTCGTTCAGGTCGCGAGCGAATTCCCCGCCCGGGTTCTCGGCCTCCATCCTCAAAAAGGAAACCTCCACCCGGGCGCGGACGCCGATATCGTTGTCATCGACCCGGACGGGGAAACGGTTGTCCGCGCGGCGGACCAGCACACGAACTCGGACTACTCGCTTTTAGAGGGCAGGAATCTTAAAGGCAGAATCGAGATGACCCTGGTCCGGGGCGAGGTGGTGGCGCGCGAGGGGGTGCTCGAGAAAAAACCCGGTTTCGGACAGTTCATCGGCCGAAGCCGGGCCGGCGGGCGGGCCGCCCTGAGCGAGGTCCGGTAGATTGAGGCGGGACTTGAATCCTACCGCGTGAACCGGTGTCAGAGTCCGGATAGTGGCGAAATCGCCGCCGGGGACGGGAAATAAAGTCGGAATTTGCTGGATTGTGAGCGGCACCGCATAATTCCGGTAAACATCATTCGAGAATCGAGGCGAGAGGAGAAAAAATATGCCCGTAACTAACTGGGACAATCTGCCGACCAAAATTCCCTTTCCCGGTGTCGAACCTAAGATCGTGAGCGGCGAGCACGTTATGGTTTGCTACATCCACGCCAAAAAGGGAGGTGCCACCGTCCGGCACCATCACGAGGCGGAGCAGATATTTTGCCTGCTCAGCGGTAGCGTGCGCGTGCAGTCGGAGGAGGAGCCTGTCGCAATCCTGAAGCCCGGCGATGTCTGGTATGTCCCGAGTCATGTAGAGCACCAGGCCGAATACCTAGAGGATACCGTCGCCTTCGAGGCTTGCAGCCCCATCCGCAAGGACAACTTCGAGGGATATCTTCATCAGGATACCCACTTCACAAAGCAACGGAATCTCGCCGCTCTCATGAAAAAACAAAAAAAAGGAAAAAAATAATCGCAAGATGAAATTCGCGGTTTTTTCCGCTCCGGCACCGCCTTGCCGGCCCAAAGCCACCTTCTGGCTGTGGCTTCGTAGGAAGCGGCGCCTCACATCGTGTTTCCTGCTAGACTTGAGGAGATCAATTCGGGGAACACAGCCGGAATTTTGAGCACTCGATGCGGAATTAGGGCGGGAGCCCCGGTTGCCGCATTATTCAAGATTCTTCTTTTGCTTGGATGGGGGCCGCCGGATCTGCCGGTCCTCGCGGGAGCCGGTACCGCCGGAGAAGGATAGGCCGCCGAGAGGGGGAGACCGCGATGGAGGAGTTGCCGCTTCGATCGGGCGTAAAGCCAAAAACTTCGCCGGGCCAGCCTCACCAGCAATTGGACCAGAACCCGCCGGAGGCTATGTACGCCCGCCTGAAGGAGCGGGCCTTCGATTTTCCGCACGTGGACCGCCGCCCCAGCATCATCTCGGTGCCCGGCGCGGAGGCGCTCTGGCTGCACGACGATCAGGTGTGCGGCTGCAAGGAGGCCTTTATGCTGGGAAATGAGTTCGCCCACGTGCACCCGCCCTACGACGGCAGCATGCACGCCATGCTGCCCCTCGAGTCGGTCCGCGACCTCCTTAAAAAAGGATGGATTGAGATGCACCCTCTCGTCCGCACCGGGGCGCTCCCCCAAACATCGGTCATGGTCTTCGGCCCCCGGGACGAGGCGGAGCTGGAGATTATCCTCCACATCCTGTCGGTATCCTACGACCTTGCCCGGGGCGAGCTTGATTCGGGCCTTCTCTGACCTCCCCGGATTCGGCTCACGCCGAATGAGGGAAATTTGAAAGGAAACAGGTCCCATGACCCAACCCGCCCGCGTCAAGGGCCTCCACCATCTCACCCTCGTCACCCCGGGACATGGACGAAGTGGTGCGCTTTTTCAATGAAGTCCTCGGAATTTCGCTGGTCAAAATCGACCACAACTTCGACAAACCCGAACAAAAACACTATTTCTTCGGGGACGACAAAGGCCAGCCCGGTACTTTGGTCACCTTCTTTGAGATATCCGACCTTCCCGGAAACACTCTCGGTCCTGGCGGAATGCACCATGTGGCGTTTTGGGTCCAGGATGAAGACGCGCTTCGGGCCCAAATAAAGCACCTTAATGGAATGGGAATCGGCCACTCGGAGATCATCGACAGAATCTATTTCAAATCTCTCTATTTCCGGGGTCCCGAGGATCTCCTCATCGAGTTCGCCACGGATGGGCCCGGGTTTCCGGAGGAAGAATCACCATGACCCCGGACGCGGGGTGGCTCGCCTTTCGAGAGCCGGATGAGGTGCTTGGGGCCAGCCGGATGGCGGCGCGCAAACTCGCGAAAGACCGCACGGGAAGACATCCAACATCGTCTTCCGGCCCTTTTGATCGAGAATATTTTTATTCGATGAATCATATGGAAAATGCCGGTTAGGGTTGTGCCTCCTCCCCGAACACAATCTCCACCGCCGCGCTCTCGCCGCTCTCTTTGCGGCGGCGCAGGGCCCGGACGAAAAGCGGGGAGAGGAACCAGTATTTCCGCCGGTAGCGGGAGAGGATAAAGTCATACAGGGCCGGGTCCTCAACCCAGACGGCGCGGCCCTCGATGGGCCGCGCGGAACGGGCGCCGAAGCGGACGGTGACGCGGGGGTTTTTCTTTATGCGCCGGGCCTTGCGGGTGGCCTTGAGCGTGGTGAAGTAGACCTTGCCTTCATGAGCGAGGAAGAAGACGGGCACCGTCCCCGAGCGCCCCCCCTCCCCGTAGGTTGTCAGAAACATCCGCAGGCGGCCCATCACCCCATCCACGCTTCCACCGTCCCCTTCGTGACGACATCGCCCTTGCCGTTTACGGCCTCGATCTCGCAGCGGGCAAGGGGGCGGCCGTCAACATCGAGAATCTCGGCGACATGGCCCCTAAGCGTGATGACATCGCCGGGGCTGATCATCCCCCGGAAATTGACTTCGAGCTTGCGGACGCTTCCGGCCTCGAAGGCGCTCTCGGCGAGCTGGCCGAGGAAGGCCATCGAGAGCATGCCGTGGGCGATGACGCCGGAGAGGCCGCGCTCCCTGGCCGCCTCGTCGTCGGTGTGGATGGGATTGAAGTCGCCGCTCGCGCCGGCGTACATGACGAACTGAACTTTCGTCACGGGGGCCTTGACGATTTCGGGAAGCGGGCCCCCGGCCTTATAGGTCACGATAGAAACCTCATTTGTCGAACCGCCTGAGCGAGACCCATTTGCCGCCGCCGATGCGCTCGTTGGAACCGGCGCCGGTGAATTTGTATTCTCGTTCGACGAAAACCAGGTCGCCGCTCCGGCCGGATTTTTCGTAAATGTTCACGATGGTGAAGGATACGTCCAGCTCGTCGCCCGCGCGGAGAGGGCGGTCGAATTCGTAGGTTTGGGAGGCATGAAGGCCCACATCGCCGTAGTCCACAGGGAGGTCCGGGTAGGGGCCCTCGGGGCGAAAGGTGGTGGGAAACGTGGGCGGGGCGACGGCGTCCGGGCCACGGTAGGCGGGGTTGGGGTCGCCGATGGCGTCCGCGAATTTGCGGATGGCGCCGGCCTCGATGATGACCCGGAAGGGGCCGTGGGTCTGGCCGATGAGGGCCTGGACCTCGGGGGTGATTCGGCTCGTCATCGGGGCAGGCTCCTTTGTCGGTTGTCTTTTTAAGGCGTCAGGCCGGGAATTTTAGGCCTTTCGCATCCTGACATCCACCGCCACGGCGCTGTCAGAAGTGGCAATGAGCGGGTTGATATCTATTTCGCTAATTGACTCGGTTAGTTCCGTCGCCATCTCCGAGAGGCGCGATATGGCCGCAGCAGCAGCGGGGACG
>JAPYQX010000489.1 GCA_029937135.1 Nitrospinota bacterium | reverse complement strand
CGGGTGAATTGCATCGCGCCGGGACTCATCGACAGCGGCAAGGTGAAGGAAATGCTGGACGAGGACCCCGCCCAGTCGAAAACGCGAATCGCCTCCATTCCTGTCGGCCACCTGGGCGACCCCGAAAATATCGCGGCCACAGTCGTATTTTTTCTCTCGCCCGAAAACGAATTCATGAACGGGTCCATCGTCGCAGTGGACGGGGGCTCAAGCGCGGGATGAACGCGGGGCGAGCCTCTGGGGTGAGCCCCCCCGGGGACGCACCCAAACTTTCTCTTTATCTTTTTTCGTTTTTCCTGACGCTCGCCGCATGGGGGTTGCCGTCTCTCCCGGTAAACGCCGCGGAGCCGGCGGATCGCACCGGGCCTCCCTCGACCCACGGCCGGGCGAGCGTCAACCTGCCCGGCGAGGCGGTCTGGCTGATCCCGGCGAGGGAGGGCCGGAGAAATGCCCTCTTCGCTCTGATGAAAGACGGTGCCTTCCACCGCCTATCCATTACGGGAAACCGTCTTCGATCCGAAAGGCTCGGGGTCCAAAAAAATATTTCCTCCGGGGTTCCTCCCCTGAATCTCGGGAGCGGGGTCATCGCCGGTCCGGGTAAGGACGGCTCCCTCATCGTCATCGACCTGTTTGCTGAAAAAACGGTCCGGGCCGCATCGAGCCGGAAACTTCCCCTCCTCTCACGGCCCGCGTCGCTCTCGCCGACATTCCTCGCCGCCGTGGGGCGGGACGGATCGATCATCCTCTTTGAGAAAACCAACGATTCGTGGAAAGAAACCCAGCGGCTTTCCAACGCTGGAGCGCTCGGGGACGGAATCCTCACCGGGGCCGATATGGACGGCGACGGGCGGCGGGCGCTGATCGTCGCGGCCGCTCCGACCGGGAGATACGGCCACGGCGTCCTGGGCGACGCCATCGAGCCCTCCGAAGTGAGGGTCTACAAGCTCGATAAGGGGCGATTAAAATTTTCATCCGCCTACGCAGTGGAAAGCGGCGTTTTGAATCCATCGGAGCCTTGAGCGCCGACCTCGACGGAGACGGCAAGGAGGAAATTCTGATCACGCGAAGCGGCCTTTCATCCGGGGCGGCTCACCTGGCGCTCGCCCTCCGCGCGGAGAAATTGACCCGGCTGGCGGCGGGAAACGCCATCGGGCAGGCATTTCGCTGGTCCCACCTGCTCGGCGCGTTCGACATGGGAGAAAAAACCAGGACCATCATCGCAATCGAAACGCCTCACCTCGCGGGTTATCTTCTCGCCCTCGAACTCAGGGGAAACCGCCTCGCCGAGCGTGCGCGCCGTCCGGGTTTCACCACCCACGCCATCGGATCGCGAAATCTCTGGCAATACGCAACGATCAAACGGAGCGGCGCCCGCGAAATCGTCGTGCCCGTCATCGGCGGAGGGCGTCTCGCCGCCCTTGCCCTCAACAAAAACCGGTGGACGCTCCCCCTGACCTCGCCGGTTCGCTCCAATATCGCCGCCTCGGACCTCAACGGCGACGGACTGGAC
>JAPYQX010000142.1 GCA_029937135.1 Nitrospinota bacterium | reverse complement strand
CGTTCGGCCAATGCGGAGACGATTTCTTCCTGCACGGGCTCGCAACTAAAGGCCTTGGAAACTTCTTCGACGGTGTAGTATGGCTTCGGCATATTCGGTTCCCCGTGAAATCTAGGCGCTAAGAAGTTCCTTGACGATTTGGCTGATTCGGGCGCCGGTTGCCTGACCGGCAAGCTGTTTCGATAAAACACCCATTACCTTGCCCATCTCTTTAAGGGAGGAGACCCTCGTCTCCTCGATGGCCCCCTCGACGGCCAGCCGGACGGCATCGTCATCCATCTGGGCGGGAAGATAGCCCTGGACCACGATAATTTCCGCGCGCTCCTTGCCGGCGAGTTCGGGGCGGCCGCCCTTGTCGAACTGCTCGGCCGCCTTCTCACGCATGGCCGTTTTCATGTCCTCGGTCAACTGCTCGCGGATACCCTGCATGTTTATTTCTTCAATTCCAGGAAGACGCCGGAACCCTGGACTTCTCCCGGTGTAGAAGCCAGAAAAGGGCGGCTCCGGCTCCCAGAGCGTCCGCCGCCGCGTCCGCCCAGGAGGCGTCCCGGCCGGGGACGAACCATTGATGAAATTCATCGAGAACGCCGTTCATCGCAACGAACAGGAAAAGAAAGGCGGCCACCCTCAACTCCGGGTGGTGGGGGGCCGCCTCGCGAACCGGGCGCCAAAAGACAAGCGTCAACACCCCAAACTCGCAAAGGTGAACGAGTTTGTCCACCCCCGCGATGGGAATGAAGCCGGTTGGGCCGGGGGCGAAGGACGAGGCGAGGTGAACCAGCCCGAGGTAGGTGAGTGCGAGCGCCCAGCGCCGGCCGGGGGACAACAATCCAGCGTCAGGGGAGGGGGACAATGGCTTCGATTTCCACCAGGAATTCGGGATCGGCGAGGCTCGATATCACCAAAAACGTATTGGCGGGCGGGTCGGCCCCGAAAAATTCCTTCCGCGCTGCGCCGACGGGGCCGCGGGCGTCGAGGCTGGTGACGAATACCGTGGTCTTGGCGATGTCGGCGAGGCTTCCACCCGCCTCCTCGACCACCCGGCGGAGATTTTCAAGGGCCTGGCGCGCCTGGCCTCCGGCATCCCCCTTTGAAACGACATTGCCGAATTCGTCGAGTGGCACCTGCCCGGCGACGTAGAGTGTCCGCCCCGCCTCGACGATGACGCCATGCGAGTAATGGCCCCCCGGAGCGGCCATGCCTGAAGGCTGGCTGACGATCTCTCTTTTCATGGCGTCTGTCTCCTGAAGTGCACAAGGGCCTTGAGTGCATACGGGCCGGTGGTGGATGAGGGCCGGGGCGCATGAAGATTGGTTGTGGAGCCTGCCCTAGTATTCCAGCTTCGCCTCGTCCAGGATTCCGACGACGGTGAGGACGGCCTCGTCGAGGCGAATGTGTTTTTTCGCCGCCTTCTGGACCTGATCCTTCGTCACCGCGCTGATGAGGTCGAGATACTCGTCGGCGTAGCCGGGACCGAAGCCGAGGCGCTCGACGGCGAGGATGTATTCGGCGATGCGCGAGGAGGATTGAAACCGAGTGGCGAAATTTCCGGTAATGAAGGCTTTCGCCTCGGAGAGTTCACGATCACCCACCCCTTCGTCCTGCATCTTTCGAATTTCGATGATCGCTTCGGCGATGGCCTGATTGGCGCTGGCATTTTTCGTCTGAAGCGAAAGGCGCCAGTGCCCCGTGTCCATCCCGGCGGCGAAGTAGCTGTAGGCCGAGTAGACGAGGCCTTTTTCCTCGCGGATGTTTTTCGTGATCCGGCTCTCGAAGCTCCCTCCGCCGAGGATGTAGTTCATCACGCGGGCGGCGTAGAAGTCCTTGTGGCGCCGGGAGATGGATCGGTTCCCGAGCAGGACGGTCGCCTGCTTGAAGGGCCGGTCGATCTTGATAATGGTCATCTTACCCTTAGCCTCGTTCGATCCGGCGGGCTCCACCGGGGAGGGTCCCGGCCGGGACCGCCACCCCCCGAAATGACCCATGACGAGCCCCCGGGCGCGGGCGAGAGAGATATCGCCCACGAAAATGAAAATCGCTCCCTTCATCCCGTAGCGCTGCCGGTGGAATTTAACCAGATCCTTTCGCCTGATTTTTTTGATGGTCTCGGGAGTGCCCTCCACCTGCCGCCCGTAGGGATGGGAGCCGAAGAGGCGCTCGCGGAAAGCGCGGTCGGCGAGATGGCCCGGGCGGTCTTTCTTGCGCTGAAGGCCGCCCAGCGTTCTGGTTTTCATCTTCTCCAACTCTTTTCCGGGGAAGAGCGGTCTTCTGAGGACATCGGCGAGAAGATCCATTCCCCGCTCAAGGTCTCGGGTGAGTAGGCGGATCGAGGCGGCCGAGAAATCGCGGCCCGCGCTCACCCCCACTCCGCCGCCGATCCGGTCGTTTAGCTTCTCGATGGCCGAGGAGCTTCGCCGCCGGGTTCCCCTGACGAGCATTCCGGCCGTCAAGTTGGCGAGCCCCTGCTTTTCCAGAGGCTCGTAGCGCGTCCCGCCGGGAAAGGAAACCCGGATGGTGATGATCGGGAGTTCTTGCGACTCCTTGACGAGAAGGACGGCTCCGCCCGGAAGCTCCTCGCGGTCGTAGGTGAGGACCGCCGCCGAGGCGGGAAGAGAGACGGCAAGGCTGATGATAAGCGCGCCCGCGGCGCGGAGAATCCAACGTAGAGGGTTCACCGGCTTTCTCCTTGGTTCTTCGCGTTCTTGGGCTGGGGCTGTTTTTCGCCGGGCGGAATCGGGACGAGCGTTGCCGTCGTCCGGTTTTGGGAGCGGAGATACTTTTTCGCGACCCGGACGATGTCCGCCGAGGTGACCTTGGCGAGGGAGGGCAGGTAGCCGCTCACCAGCCGCCAGTCGCCCGCGATCATCGCCCGTCCGAGCTGCATGGCCCGGTAGAAGTGGCTGTCCATGGCGAAGATGGTCCGGGCCTCGACGCTTCGCAGGTTGCGCTCGAGTTCCTCCTTGGAGACGCCCTTGCGGATGAGGCGGTTCACCTCGTCGAGGATGGTTTTTTCAACGTCGATGGCTTTCTTGCCCGGAGCCGGTTGCCCGTAGAGGTAGAAAAGCATCGGGTCGAGGGATACGTAGGTGTAGTCGGCGCCCGCTCCGAGGGCGATGGCGTCCTTCCGGACGAGGCGCTGGTAGAGGCGGCTCGTCTCGCCGCCGCCCAGGATGTTTTCGAGCATGAGGAGCGCCGGGCCGTCCTCGTTCTTCCAGTTCGGCGCATGGTGGGCCATGGCGACGTAGGGAAGCTGCGCCTCCTTCCGGAGAGTGAGCCGGCGCGGGGCCGTCTGCTCGGGCTCCGTCATCTGGGGCCTGCCCTCGAAGGGGCGCGAGGGAATCGGCCCGAAATGTTTCTCGAGCAGCCGGATGGCTTCATCCACCTCGAAATCCCCGACAATGACGGCGGTCGCGTTGTTCGGTGTGTAGTAGCGCTTGTAGAAGTCGCCCAGATCCTCGAGCGAGTAGCCGTCGATGTCCGCGGCCCAACCGATGATGGGGTTGCGGTAGGCGTGTTTTGTGTAGGAGGTGGCTCTGAGTTTCTCGAACAGCGCTCCGGTGGGGCTGTCCTCGGTGCGCGAGCGGCGCTCCTCCATGACGACCTTCCGCTCGGGGGCGAGTTCCTCCTCCTTGAGGACGAGGTTTATCATGCGGTCGGCCTCGAGCCCCATCACCAGGCCGAGACGGTCCGAGGCGATGCGCTCGAAGTAGGCCGTGTAGTCGAAGCTCGTGAAGGCGTTGTGGGTGCCCCCGTTCCGCATGACGATGTTGCTGAATTCCTTGGGGCCGTATTTCGTGGTTCCCCGGAACATCATGTGCTCGAGCATATGGGCGACCCCTGTCTTGCCCTTGGGCTCGTCGCGGCTGCCCACCCCGTACCAGACCTGAAAAACAATCGAGGGCGCCCGCCGGTCCTGGAGCAGGAGGGCCCGCATCCCGTTCGAGAGGCGGTGTTCGGTCACCCTCCAGGGCACCTGAAGAAGGCCGGAGGAATCCACCGGGCCTCCCGAGATTTCCCCCCCGCCCACCGCGATCGAGACTGGATAGGCGGTCAGGAGAGCGGCGATGAGTGCTAAGGCGATTCGTCGCATGAATTATCTTTCGTTTGAAGGGGACGGCATTTGGTATAATGGCGGCGAGGCGGAATTTCATCCCGTTTTAATACAAAGAAACGGCTTTTCGTGAAAATTGGTTATGCGTACGAAATATCTGTCATGGCGCCCGGGATTCTACCCCGGAATGCCGGAGATTCGATATTCGAATTATGCCCCGAAAACCGGAATGATGCCCCCGAAAGCTGGAATTATGCTGTTAACCCCACTTTTTCCAGAACCTCGGGGTTGGCGACATCCGAGGGGACCCGCCCGGCCATGAAATCGACCACCGCCCGGACGGCGTGGCGGACGCAGTTCTCGCAGGCGTCCTCACCCACCCCCGCCGCGTGGGGCGTCACAATCACATTTTCGAGGCCGAACAAGGGGTGCGAGGCGTCGGGCGGCTCTTCGGGGAATACGTCGATTCCCGCCCCGCGGATTCCTCCCGAAGCCAGCGCCTCGGCCAGGGCGTCGATGTCCACCACCGGGCCGCGCGAGGTGTTGATCAAGAACGCGCCCGGCTTCATGAGCTTGAGCAGATCGCGGTTGACGATTCCCCGCGATTCCGGGGTCAGGGGAAGGTGGCAGGAAAGGTAGTCGGCCCGGCTCGCCACCTCTTCGAGCGAGTGGAAATAAACGCCGACCTCGGCGGCGAAACGCTCGTCCCGCACGATGTCGCAGGCGATGATCTCCATGCCGAAGGCCGAGGCGCGAAAGGCGACCTCTTTCCCGATGTTCCCGAGCCCCAGGATGCCCAGCGTTTTCCCCTTGAGGGGGGATGCGGGAATCCGGAGCTCGGCCCATTTCCCCTCGCGGACGCCTTTGTCCATCCAGGGGATTTTCCTCGCGGCGCCGAGCATCAGGCCGAAGGTGTGCTCCGCCACCGAGTCGCGGTTCTCGCCCACGGCGTGGGTGACGACGATGCCGTTTTCAGCGGCGGCGGCGAGGTCGATGGCGTTCAGCCCCACACCGGTCCGGGAGATGATCTTGAGGTCGGGGGCGGCGGCCAGTACGCGGGCCGAGTAGGTGTCGTTGCTCGGCAGGGTGGCCACAACGCCCGGAAGCCCCGCGAGCAATTCCTCCTCGTCCAGGTGGACGCCCGAGGAGTCGAGTTTGATCTCCAGGCCCGCTTCGTCCTCGAGCGGGCGCAGGGTTCCCAATTGATCCTCAAGACCGCCGATCCAGGTCGTGGTGATCCACGCAACGCCATTCGCCACTGGGTATCCCCCTAAAATAAATTCGCTGAGGTATTGGCCGGAATGCCCGGGCCGGAAAGCCCGGGCCAAGTGCGACTCCATGCCGGGTGCAACTTAATGTCTGGTGCAACTCCGTTTCACCGAGGATGCCACAGACCCCCGGAGATCGCTATCCTACCGGTGCCACGCGGTCTCGCGCCAGGAGCCTATGCCCCGGGGATATCAAGATTACCCGGAGGTCTTAGGATTAGAGGAGGCGGAGGATGACGGCCCGCTTTTCGTCGCTCCAGAGCGTTTCGAATTCGAAGGCGTCACAAATCCACTCGATCGTCTCCCGCCGGTAAAAGCAAAGGTGGGTGAAGTCCCTCCGGTAGTGCCAGTTCGCCCGGAATACCTCCTCGCTCCAGAAAGCCGTCATCACTCCGAGCAGTCCCCCCGGCCGGAGAAGGGCGCGGATGCGCTCCATCTCGCGGCGGGGGTGGCGGAAGTGCTCGAAGGTTTCGGTCGAGACGATAAAGTCAAAGGGTCCCTCTGGATTTTCGGGAAAGTAGTGGGGATCGTAGGGGTGGACCGTGAATCCCCTTTCCTGGAGGAGGCGGCATAACACGGGCTCGGGGCCGCAGCCGTAATCGAGGCCACTGGTTCTAGTAGAGCCTGCCCCGGTGGGGCTGGCTCCTGTGGGGTTTGCGCCGGGTGGACTTACCTCAAGGAGAAGCTGATTGGCTAGAGGTGCGGCGATTGTCTCCAGGAATGAAATATAGCCCTCATCGTCCGGCGCGTTCTGGTGCATGTCGTAGCGGGCGCGCTCCTCCGATGGGGAGGGCCAGTATTTTTGGGGAACGAATATCAACCGGCAGACGGGGCAGTGGAGATACTCCCGCCCGTCGGCCGTATCGAAGGGCTCGGCCGCCCCCTCCCCGCATAGGGGGCAAGGGGGCAGGGGCGATGGGCCGGAGGAAAGAGCGGACTCTTCATCTGAAATCGGTTCGCTCATTATTTCACGGCCTTCCGTTTTTCGGAGTAGCGTCCCCGAGCACTTCCCTCGCGCGGGTTGACACTCCTCCAGTATATCCCCTAGCTTGAGGCGCTTAATTTATGAAAATACTTCTAATAATTCCGCTTTTGAAAAAAGCAGGGGGAATCGAATGATTCTGGACAAAATGAAACTTGACGGCAAAGTGGCCCTGGTGACGGGCGCCGGGTCGGGCCTGGGCCAGGCCATGGCTGTGGCTCTCGCCGAGGCGGGCGCGGATGTGGCCATCGCCGGCCGGCGGGCGGATGCCCTCGCCGAGACCGAAAAGCTGATAACCGGCACGGGCCGAAAGGCCCTCGCTGTTCCGGCCGACGTTTCAAAAGCCGCCGACGTGAAAAAAGCGGTCGGCGAAACCGAGAGCGCCCTGGGGCCCATCGGTGTGCTCGTGAACGGGGCCGGCGTTTACAACGGGGACGAGACCCTCAAACTCGCCGAGGAGGAGTGGCGTCGCGTCATCGACATCAATCTGACCGGGACCTTCCTGTGCTGCCAGGCTGTTGGCGAAGGCATGACCGCCCGGGGGAAGGGGAGCATCATCAACGTGGGAACATTCCTCGGCGAGCGCGGCCACCGCGCCGCCCGGGCCGTATATAACGCGAGCAAGGCCGCGGTCGCTTCCCTCACGCGCTCCCTGTCGGTCGAGTGGGGCCCCCTCGGGGTGCGGGTGAACTGCATCTCGCCCGGCGCCCATCGCACCCCCATGACGGCGGCTGCTCTAGAGAACCCCGGAACCGAGGACTGGTTGAAGGAGAAAACCGTCCTCGGCCGGATGGGCGAGCCCGAGGATATCGCGGGCCTTTGCGTCTTTCTGGCCTCGGACGCCTCGGGCTACATCACGGGCGTTAACGTCTTCGAGGACGGAGGCGGCTGGATCTAGCGCGTTATGGCCGATCTCGGCGCTCTCATATTCGATTTCGACGGAACGATCGCGGATAGCGAGCCGTTCCATCTGGCCGCGTTCCAGCGGACTTTCTCGGAAGAGTTGGGCCTCGAACTCACCGAAGCGCAATACAGAGGTCGCTATCTGGCCTTCGACGACCGGACGATGATCCGGACGTTCCTGATCGACCGGGGTGCGGAGGTGGACCCCGTGCGCTTCGAGCGCTTGCT
>JAPYQX010000141.1 GCA_029937135.1 Nitrospinota bacterium | reverse complement strand
GGGGTGGACCCTCGAGGAGACGGTCGTGATCTCGAAAATCCTCCGGGACGAGGGGGTGGATCTCATCGACTGCAGCGGAGGCGGGGGGACGCCGCTCGCCAAAATTCCCGTCGGGGCCGGTTATCAGGTGCCCTTCGCCGAGGCCGTCCGCCGCGAGGCCGGGGTACCCACCGCGGCGGTGGGGATGATTACCGAGGCTTACCAGGCCGATCAGATCATCCGGAACGGTCAGGCCGACATCGTACTCCTCGCCCGTGAGATGCTCCGGGATCCCTACTGGCCGCAAAACGCCGCCGCCGCGCTCTCGAAAAAAGACCTGGCCTACGTCCCGGACCCCTATCACCGGGCTCACGGGCGGAAGATGCCCGGCTAGACAAGCGTCCGGCGCACTGATCAGCTCGAAAAATTCTCCGAATGATTCCTCAAATCAGACATCGGGTCAGCCTTCGCCAACCTCCGCTTCCCCAGCGTTCCCTCGTCGGGGTTTTTCTTTGAGATTGGCATCCCGAGCGCGTCTATCTTTCCCCGGATTCTCCTTCTACATTTTCGAATTCCCCGAAACTCCCTTTAGCTACACGATTGATTCCAACGCTCCGTGACCGATGCGAAGAAATATTAACATTAGTTATAATAGTCAATATAGATAAATATTAAAGCACTCCGGCACCTACAAAAGTGACTGATTTTTTTGTGCGTACGTCTTTTTTGAGCATTCAGGGCGCGGGTATCCGCGCCACGGAGCAAACAGTCGCAGGAGCTAACAGGAGGTCGTTGGGTGGTTTTCATTTTTATTGGCTTCATCGGTGTTCTGGTCAGCTCGTCTGTCAACGAGTTCGCCACTTTTTATGGATATGTCTGGAAGGATATTTCCGTAAACGCTTACGGAATATTCATGACCTTTGTGGCCATCGGGATCATGCGAATGATGCGGGTGAGCGTTGGGCGGGTGAAAAGGTCCCGCTTCGGCGGGGAGAGAAGAAGGAGGTCCCGAAGAGGGGAACGAAGGGCCCGCCGGAGCGAGAGTGGAATGGAGCGCATCCTGATGCAGAACAGATTAAGGCAAATCAAACTATACGCGGCCTGGGTCGTGGTTTGCATGGTGACCACACTTGTCTCCACTTTTCTCCTCAATGCGGACCTGAGGACTAGCATACGGGCGATGGGCTCTTTCGTGATGTTCGGTTCGACTGATCCCTATATGGCGCCCCGAAAAATTGAGAAATTGAAAGGCGAGATGAAGGAAGCCATGATAGAAATTATGAAGTGAGAGTCCCTTCTGGTCCCTGTTTTTTCCTTTATTCAGACCGGCTACGGACTATAATTCAACGGGTCAAGCTTTCCTCCCGCCCGCCGCCGGACAGCGCCCGGCGGTTGAAGCCGCGAGGAGCTCTTCTAGAGTTCGTTTGGTCGCGGAAAGAAAGGAGAATGGTCGTCTTGTTAAACGGCATCGATGAGATCAAGGGAGATGTGATTAGAACCGTGGCGAGTCTTTGCGCGGCGGCGGCGGTGACCGCTCCCAAGTCGGGGGGCCAGCTTTTCAACAAGGGAAAGCCTTTATTTATTGAAACCGTGATTGTGGACGACAAGGAAACTATCGGCAGGCTCGCCGAGTGGATACGTGCGCGGGGAAAAGAGAGAAGACAAGAGATTTGGTTCCGCGATGCCGCTACGGCTGAAAAATTGGATGGGGTGTTGTTTATTGGAATTCTTGAGAACTGGTATCCCCCTGTTTACGATTGCGGGGCATGCGGATTTGCGACCTGTGCCGAGTTCATGGAAGCGGCGAAACCCCTTAGAAAAAAGAGCAATTTTTTTGAGTTCGTCGGGCCGCAATGCAATTTACGGAACATCGACCTGGGAATCGCCGTGGGTTCCGCCGCCAAGGCCGCGAGCCTTTATAATGTTGATACGCGCTGCCAGACGCGGATTGCGATTGCCGCCCGCAAGCTGGGAATCATTCAATCCGAGGTCGCGGTTGCCCTTTCAATGAGCATCACCCACAAAAACGTTGGTTTTGACAAACGGATGCCCGCGGTTGATTTCGATTCCGCCGAACTCGGCTCGCTTCCCGCAACGAATACTCTTCCGGTGAAAACCGAAGACGGGCGGTGGGCGCATCTGCCTGACCATGAGCCCGAAGAATGAGCGCGGCGTCTTTTGAGGTAAGAATTGAGGGAGATAGCCGATGAACGCGTTCATGGCTGTCGTAGTTGCGTCGATGCTGTCCCGTCTTGGCTATCAGATGGCCAGAAGCCCCATCTTGCCCCGGTTCGCACAGGACCTGGGAGCTTCGCCGGAACTGCTGGGCGTCATTGTCGCGGCTTCAACGATCACCGGCATTTTCATCAAACTTCCCGCCGGAGCGCTCTCGGATGTAATCGGGAAAAAACGGATGATGTTGCTGGGGTGTCTGTTTTTCGCGATTCCGCCCTTCTTGTATCCATTTGTAAACGGTCCGATTTCCCTTCTCCTCCTGCGTTTCCTTCATGGCTTCGCCACCGCCATATTCTCTCCGGTGGCGGCGGCCTATATCGCTGACCTCGCCGGGGAGGGGAGAGGGGTAAAACTGGGCTGGTACGCATCCGCGAACGATGTCGGCTCGACGGTGGGCCCCCTCATCGGCGGGACGGTTTTGTTCTACACGGCGAGCTACACCGCCACATACCTGCTGGTGGGGGTTCTGGGGATCATTACCCTGCTGGCCGTCCTGTTCCTGCCTGAGCCACCCGCTCCCGAAGAGCGGAGCCCATCCACGGAATCCCGCTGGGAAAAGTTTCGCGACGGAATAATCGAGGTCGTATCCAACCCGCCGGTGGTCATCGCCTCGGGTCTCGAAGCCGTCATGTACGTGGGATACGGCGCTTTCCTTGGGTTCATTCCAATTTACGCCAGGGCGGCCTCGCTCAACGACGCCCAGATCGGAATTGTCCTTGGGGCGCAGCTCGCGACCGCCATGGTGGCAAAGCCGCTCGCCGGATGGTCCTCGGACCGGGTCGGGCGCAAACCCGTGATCATCATCGGCCTCCTCGTTTGCGCCGGTTCCCTTCCTGTCATCTTTCGTGGGGATAGTTTTCAATTTCTGATTATTTCATCCGCGCTTCTCGGGCTCGGCGTGGCTTCGGTCACCCCCGTCACAACGGCTCTCGTTGCGGATCTCGTCAAGGCGGGCCGCATGGGATCGGCCATGGGGGTGTTCGGCACGATTTGGGATATTGGCGAATCGGCGGGGCCCATCATCGCGGGATTCCTCATCGCCCGGATGAGCTATGCGCACTCTTTCGACATCATTGCTCTTTTGTTGGTCGCCGCGGCGCTTGTCTTCGCTTTCACCGTCGCCGATCCCGAAAAGGAGATGAAACACTCGGAAGAGTAAAGATAGGGGAAATCCTCTTACACGGTCGTGAACAGTGGGGGGGCTCTGTTTGACCCTTTTCCCAGTCAGGGCGGCTTAGTTCTCTTCGCCCGCGAGATGCTCCGAGACCCTTACCGGTCGCTAAACGCCGCCGCCACGCTCTCGAAAAAAGTCCTGGTCTGTGCCCCCGACCCCTATCACCGGGCGCACAGGCGGAACATGCCGGGCTAGGCAAACGTCAGGCGGTTTTGCAACTCAAGCCTGGAACAGGAGTTCAAATCCCCTTGGGTTACTAATAAACTTGTATTTTGAAATTGGTTTGTATAATAAATCTTCCGCCCTCTAGAATCTCCTTTTCCCGCTTCCGCCCATGCGGTAAATTTAGAATTTATTTTCTCGGTGTCTTCTTTGCGGGCTGCCGTGATCAAGTTAAATTTAACTCTGAGGGTAAATTAATGGCAAGGCGAATGACTCTTTCCCAGTTTAATGCTCAAAGACGTCAAGCGATCAACAAATTTAATCAAGACATTCGTAAACACAATCAAGCTGTAAGAAAACAAGATCAAGAGAGGCGAAGGGCTGTCGGTAAATATAACAATGAAGTGAGAAGTCGTAACGCCAGAGTTAGGTCTAACCGCGAAAAAATTAGAATGGAGTTAGCAAAGTTCCAACATAAAACTATCACGCAATATGCTGATTATAGGTCTTCAGTTTATTTGTTGAACAGTGCATTTGAAACCCTGGAACAGGGTGTTGCGAGTGAGGCGGTCCACGCAAATCATCGATTGTTGTTGGATTTTTCTGAACAAGAAAATGCTAATAGCTTAGAAGTAATAAATGTTCTATTGGGCGATGAATTGGAAGGTAAACAAGATGAAGGTAGTTTGGGAGGTACGGTAATAACTGAAGAGTTGAAAAAGATATCGAATGACTTAGACCAACGATGGGCCGGAGCGGTTTATTCGCTTAACCCGAGAAATCCCGATGCTGCTAGACATTTCTGCGCAAGTTGCAGGGGAATTTTTACAAAGATATTTGAAATTGTAGCTCCTGACTCTAAGGTTCTTGGTGCCATGCCTGATTGCGTCAAAACTACCTACGGTCAGCCAACGCGAATGAGCAAAATTCTTTTTCTTCTTCATCGAGAAGATAATGCAAGGCAGGTTGTGGTCGATTTTATTGATAAGGACATTGACAACATCATGCAATTATATGGAATTTTCAATGATGGCACTCATGGATCTGCAGGAAAGTTTGAAATATCTACGCTTTTTGCGATAAAGCGGCGGGTTGAAGATGGCATTATCTTTTTAACAAAAATTGCCAATTCGGAAATCTACGAATAAAGGTTTTTCTCGTTCTTTTCGTATTCTGGGATTTTCTTCGTCCCTTCAATTCCTGCAACATACTGAAACTTAGTTCTTTGTGGGAATTGTATTTGACAATTTCTCCCTACTTCTCCTCCTGCATCAGCGAGGAGCCGCTGATCGAGCGCGGGTCGCGGGTGGGCCAGCGCCCGGCGTCCACCTCGGTGATGAAGTCGAGGACGGTGCGGTTGAACATGGCGGGCTCTTCCAAATTAATGAGGTGGCCGGCGTTGGGGAAGGTGACGAGCGCCGAGGTGGGGATGGTGCGCTTCATGAACAGGGCCGGCTCGAGGCAGGGCTCGTCCTCGTCGCCGGTGAGAATGAGGGTGGGGACACGGCATTTTTTCATGGCGTCTTCGAGCTCATAGACCGAGGGGCGAGCGCTCTGAAGGCCGCGCATGGTGTTGGACGAGCCGAGAGCGGAGCGCTCGACGAAGTGGCGCTGGAAGCGGGCGAACGCGGCCGGGTCTTTGCGTTCGAGTTGGACGCGGGTGGGCCCGGTGGTGTAGGTTTCGGCGAATTTTTCGAGGCCCTCGTCGAGGAAGCGGCGGGCTACTTCCCGTGCCTCCTGTTGAAAGCGTTCGCGCTCGACCATTACCGAGCCGTAGCCGCAGCCGGCCACGACGCACGAGCGGGCCAGCTCGGGGTAGCGCAGCGCGAGGTGAAGTGAGGCGAAGCCCCCCATCGAGAGGCCGACGACATGGGCCGGAGCAAGGCCGAGGGCGTTGATGAGCCCGGCGAGATCGTCGGTGGCGAGGTCCTGGCTGTAGCCGGAAACTTCCTCGGGAACCTCGGAGGGAGGGAACCCACGGGCGTTATAGACGACGGTCTTGTAGCGTCGGCCGAAGAAGCGGATTTGGTCCTCCCAGCTTCGGTGGTCGCCCGCGAATTCGTGGACAAAAACAAGGGGCGTACCCTCGCCGGAGGTTTCGTAGAAAAGTTTAATTCCGTTGGCCTCGATTTCGGACATCGCCGGCTCCTGATGAAAAGTGGGTGACGTGGATGTATGACATCGGCAATGTATGACATCGGCCCGAAAAATGGGAGGCCCAAGTGGGGGCAGAGGTTTCGAATTTCACGGAAACATTTATATTTCAGATGGTTCCGGCTTGCTTTTCGAGGGCATCTCGCCGAACATGGGCGGGTTTTGGGAAGCTTGTATTGGGGGGGGTACTGCTCAAACCCGGCCTGAGAGCATCCGCACACTGAGCGCCCCGTGCAGCGGGCGCGCAACGGGGCCGATGCACGGGGCGATATCAATTTTACCTGTCTAATTTCAAAGCAAGGGGAGGAATGGATTGGTGTTCAATCCAGCAAACAAGCGTCTCGCCGTACACCGAAAGAGCGAGCGAAAAGTCATGTGGTGGACCGTCCTTGTCATCGGAGGGATTCACCTCGCCGCCCTGTTGGCCCTCGACCCGGCCTACTTCAGCCGCTCGGGGCTGCTATTGGGGGTCATTCTCTATTTTGTGGCCGGGATGCTCGGCATCACGATGTGCTTTCACCGGTTGCTGACCCACCGGAGCTTTCAGACCTATAAGTGGATGGAGTATTTCCTGACGTATTGCGGGGTGCTGGCCCTTCAGAGCGGGCCGATGCAGTGGGTGGCCCAGCACCGCATCCACCATAAGGAGGCCGACGACGAGCCGGACCCGCACTCCCCGCTCGTCACCTTCATATGGGCTCACATGGGTTGGCTCTTCTTGACCACGCCCGATTGTCACACTTACGAGGAGTACCGCCGCTTCGCCAAGGATCTCGACCGGGATCCGGTCCAGCGCTTTTTCGACCACAACTTTTTCTTGATCTGGGTGTCCTTCGCCGCCGTGGTGTATCTCGCGGGCGAGCTTTACGGTGGGCTCGGCGCATCCTGGCTTGTATGGGGGGTGCTGGTGCGCCAGGTCGCCCTCTGGCACGCGACCTGGTTCGTCAACTCGGCGACTCACCTTTGGGGCTACCGCAACTACAAGACCGACGAGGAGAGCACGAACAACTGGTGGGTAGCGCTCCTCGCCTTCGGCGAGGGCTGGCACAACAACCACCACGCCGATCAGCGCTCGGCGGCCCACGGCCAGCGCTGGTTCGAGGTCGATATCACCTATTATCTCATCCGCCTGTTCGGGGCGGCCGGGCTCGCATGGAGCATCAACGAGCCGAGCAAGCGTGTCGTCGCCAGGCGGAAAGACATCATGGTGGACGAGGAAGCTCTCCGCGCCGCAGACGAGCGCCACGATGTGCCCGTGGCTGGTGTCCTTCGTACTCAGACCGACCCGACGATTCCGGTCGTGGTACCCCAGATGCCCTCGGCGGCCGAGGCCTACGAGGCGGCCCTCAAGGCTGCGGGCGAGGCCAAGGAGGCCGCCGCCCGGGCGCTTCACTACGCCGCCGAGGCGTTGAAGCATAAACAGCAGGGCGCCATCGAGGCCGCCGACCAGGCGGCGAAGGAACTCCTTGAGCGTGCCAAGGATTTGGGCATGGCCGCCGTCGAGCAGGCCAAGTACGCCGCCGCTCAGGCGGCGGAGTTCTCCACGCAGGCGAGCGCTTTCGCTACCGATGCCAAGGAGCGGGCGGCCGAGTCGGCCCGCCAGTTTGCCGAGAAAAGCCGGAATCTGGCGCAGGAGGCCTTCGAGACAGCCTCGCGCGCGGCCGACGAGGTGGGCGAGGCTTTCCAGGGGATCGGAAGACCCATCATCACCTCCTCTATTTAATGAGGACTTTAACGAGGCC
>JAPYQX010000140.1 GCA_029937135.1 Nitrospinota bacterium | reverse complement strand
CCTCAGGGTCGTATGCACACCGGAAAACCCCTTGGCCAAGAACAAAGTCGTTCGTTGCGCCGACCTGGACAAAATCCCCTTTGTCGCTTTCGACCCCGACCTCGCCATACGGAAAACCATCGACCGGGTACTCCGTCAGGAGCAAGCGCGCGTGGATGTCGTAATGGAATTCGACAATGTAGAAAGCATCAAAGAGGGCGTCCTGCTCGGCGCGGGAATAAGTATCCTGCCCGAACCGGTATTTCAAAAAGAAATTGCGATGCGCAGCCTTCGGGCTATCCCCCTCGACCGCAATGACCTTTTGCGGCCAATCGGACTGATCCATCGGCGGAGAAAGCAACTACCCCCGACCGTGGATCGGTTCATCGAAACATTAAAAGAAAATTGATTGTTTGAATTCATGGAGAACAAAACCCACCGGCCGTGCATAAGCGAATAATTCGAACTTCGAAAAGGACTTCGGAAAAATCGCCAGGCCGGAGAAAATTAAGGACTGCACCGCTCCAGGCCGGGGAGAGACCCTAAAATCTAGACCACGGCGGAGAGGAACGTCTTTATATTTGACGCCGGTGGCGTAGGTCGAGGTAGTAAGCCGTAATCCCTCGGTCAATCCCCGCTTTCCCTCCCGATTCAAGAAAAATCACCCGCCATACCCCGCGCTTCAGATCCCGCGCCCATTTACGCATCATTCTGGAAATATTTATGAAATAGGCCTTCGGACACTTTGATTTCCGCCGAGTCTGAATTCCCGCCCCCCTCCCGATTGTTGCGTCTCGTGTCTTTTGTCTATACATTGGGGGGCATATCAGTGAATGGGATGTTTTACGCGCCGTTGCTCTATCTGATGCTTTGCTTTGCGATTATTCTGGGAAGAAATCTCCTGAATAAATAACAAAACCGATAAATTCATTTTTTTTAAAAGAGGATCACCATGCCCCTATACGGGATGGCGATAGACCTGAGCCAGTGCATCGGTTGCCACGCGTGCACAATAGCGTGCAAGAGCGAGCACGATATACCGATTGGCGTATGGCGGTGCTGGGTGAAGGAAGTGGAGAAGGGATATTTTCCGGAGACGCAGCGTGAGTTTCTGCCAGTGCTGTGCAACCAGTGCTCGGACGCGCCCTGCCAGAACATTTGCCCGACGGGAGCGCTTTTCCGGCGACCCGACGGCATCGTTGACCTTGACCCCGCGTGGTGCATCGGTTGTAAGGCGTGCATGGTGGCGTGTCCCTACGACCAGTTGTTCATCGACCCGAACACGAACACGGCCGAGAAGTGCAACTTTTGCGCGAACCGCCTCGAGACGGGCCTGGAGCCGGCCTGCGTGGTGGTTTGCCCGACTCAATGCCGGATTTTCGGGGACCGCGAGGACCCGGGCTCCCGGCTTTCGGGTCTGATCGCACGCGAGGCCGTAACGGTGCGCAAGGCCGAATACAATACCTCGCCCAACATCTACTACTTCAAGGGCAGCCGCCAAACACTCGACCCCACCGCCGCCGGACAATCGGGTATCTACAAGCAGGGCGAGGCCGGCGAGCAAACGAAGGATATGGTTCCCGAATGGGACAACAAACCGGGCGAGAGCCGTACGGTTTATGACGTTTTCCACAAGATTCCCTGGGATACGAAGATTATCGGCTATCTCATGACCAAGGGAATGAGCGCGGGTCTGCTTATCCTGAGCCTCATCATGTGGCGGCTCGGCTACACAAGCTCCCTTTTCACGATCTGGATGCCCATCCTGAGCGGGATACTTCTCGCGGCGACGGGCGGGCTCCTTATCACCGACCTGAAGCGCCCCGAGCGGTTCTACTACATCCTCATCCGTCCCAACTGGGGCAGCTGGATGTCGTGGGGCACATATTTCATCGCCCTCGACAGCCTCTTAACCGCCCTGTGGGTACTGTCCGCCATGGGCGGCGCCACGAGCTGGATGAACACCCTCTGGTGGCCGACCATCGTCATGGCCGCCCTCGCCTCGATCTACACCGGGTTTTTCTTCGCCCAGGCGGCGGCGCGGGACCTGTGGCGGGGTAGCGAGAACACCGTGGACATCGCCGTCCAGACGGTGGTCAAGGGAGCGGCGGGCCTCATCTTCTTCACCACCGTTTTCCCGGTCACGGACAAAACGTCGGCCCTCCTGTTCCTGGGCTCGGTGTTGACGGGGTCTCTCATGTTGCATCTGGCGATATTGATCTTCTCGACGCTGATTCACCGCTTCGGCTCGGAGCCGCTGGAGCGCGCGGCCAATCTTATCGTGGGCGGCGCGCTCAAAAACGAATTCTGGGGCGGAGCGATTGCGATGGGCTGCGCCGTTCCGATCATTTTGATCTGGTGGCGCGGCGTGGGCGGCATGGGCGCCCTGCTGGCGGCGATACTCGCCACGGCCGGCGCTTATTACTGGGATAGAGTTTGGGTGAAGGCCGGTCAGGCCGTCCCCCTTTCATAGTTTCAATAAGGAGAGACCCTCAATGGCAGCGCCTCATCTCCAGTCCGCCCGGGGAGCGCGGGACATCGCATCGCTCGGCCGGCCGGACCTGCTGGCCACTGGAGCCCCCTCGGCGCCTGCGGGCCAGGAGAACCATATCAACGTGAACGGCCCGCTCGTCTCCTATCCCTCTCCGGACAAATGGGACGATTGGCACGAGTACGAGAGCACGCACTGGCCCGATAAGGTGCAGCGCAACTACATGCTGATTCCGACGCTGTGCTTCAATTGCGAGGCTGGTTGCGGGCTTTTGGCCTATGTGGACAAGGACGACTTGAAGATTCGCAAGATCGAGGGCAATCCCCTTCACCCGGGCTCGCGGGGGCGCAACTGCGCGAAGGGCTGGGTGACGGTGAACCAGATCTATGACCCGGACCGGATTCTCTACCCGATGAAGCGGGCGGGCGAGCGGGGCGAGGGCAAGTGGGAGCGGGTGAGCTGGGACGAGGCGCTCGACGACATCGCCGGGCGAATCCGCAAGGCCATCATCGAGGACCGCCGCAACGAGATCATCTACCACGTCGGGCGCCCTGGCGAGGATGGTTTCATGTTCCACACCCTGGCCGCGTGGGGGGTGGACGGGCACAACAGCCACACCAACGTGTGCAGCTCCTCGGCACGCATCGGCCAGGTACTCTGGAACGGGGGGGACCGCCCCTCGCCGGATTTCACGAACGCCGACGCGATTCTGCTGATCTCAAGCCATCTCGACACGGGCCACTACTACAACCCCTCGGCCCAGCGGATCATCGAGGCCACCTCGGCGGGCGCGAAGCTCATCGTGATCGACCCGAGGCTATCAAACACGGCGGCGAAGGCGGACCACTGGCTGCCGGCCTACAGCGGGACCGAATCGGCCATTCTGCTGGCCTTCGCGCGCCACCTGCTCGAAACCGGGCAGTTCGACGCCGAGTTCGTCCGGGAATGGTTCAACTGGGGCGAGTACATGGCGGCGCTTCATCCGGGTGATGAGGCGACCTTTGAGAACTTCATCGAGCGGATGAAAGAGGAGTATGACGAGTTCACCTTTGCCTACGCGGCCGAGGAGACGGGCGTCGAGGCCGACAAGATTGCCGAGGCGGCCCAGGCCGTGGCCCGGGCGGGCAGCCGCCTTAGTGTTCACGTCTGGCGGGCGGCGGCGACGGGCAACCTCCACGGCTGGCAGATCGCCCGCTGCCTCCACCTCCTGCCCTCGCTTACAGGCGCGGTGGGCACGGTGGGAGGCACCCATCTGGCGGGCTGGCACAAGTTCGCCCCGGCCCATCCGAACCCGGCGCCGGGCCCGGATAAATGGAACGAATTGCTCTATCCACCCGAGTATCCCCTGGCTCACTACGAGATGAGTTTTTTGATGCCCCACCTCATGCGCGAGAAGGACCTCAAGGTGGATACCTACTTCACCCGGGTCTACAACCCGGTGTGGACGAACCCGGACGGCTTCATGTGGATCGATATGCTCAAGGACCACGACCGGATGGGCTGCCACGTCGCGCTGACCCCGACCTGGAACGAAACATCCTGGTTCGCCGACTACATTCTGCCGATGGGCATCGCCACCGAGCGCCACGACAACCAGAGTCAGGAGACGCACCCGGCCCGCTGGGTGGGGCTCCGTCAGCCTGTCATGCGCGTGGCCAGGGAGCGCCTCGGCGAGACCATCACCGACAGCCGCGAAACGAATCCGGGCGAGGTCTGGGAGGAGAACGAGCTCCACATCGAGCTCTCCTGGCGCATCGACCCGGACGGGAAGCTGGGCATCCGGCGCTACTTCGAGAGCCCTTACCGGCCGGGCGAGAAGATCACGGTCGATGAGTACTACCGCTACATGTTCGAGAACAACGTGCCGGGCCTGCCCGAGGCGGCCGAGAAGGAGGGCATGACCGCGCTTGAGTACATGCGCCGCTACGGGGTGTTCACCCCCGAGAACGAGGTCTACGAGGTCCACATGCGCGAGCTGGGCCCGGACGCCCTCGAGGGCGCCGAGGTGGACGAGGCGACCGGAACCCTCCGCAAGGAGGGCAAGGCAGTGGGCAACATGAGTAAGGGTAAGGCGCGGACCGGTTTTGGCACACCCTCGCGCAAGCTCGAGTTTTACAGCCCCACCATGGCCGAGTGGAAGTGGCCCGAGCAGGCCCTGCCGCGCTACGAGAAGACCCACGTCTACTGGCGCGACATGGACCGGAGCAAAAACGAGTTCGACCTTTTGCCCAACTATCGTTTGCCCACCCTGATCCACACGCGCTCGGCCGTAAAGTGGCTCTACGAGATTACTCACAACAACCCGCTGTGGATCCACCCCTCCGACGCCCGGCGAATCGGGGTGGCGACGGGCGACCTGGTCCGCGTCGAGACCCCGATCGGTTACTACGTTACCCGCTGCTGGGCGACAGAGGGTCTCAAGCCCGGCATCGTCGCCATGGCCCACCACCTCGGGCGCTGGCGCCTCTCCGAGAACATGGGGGCCCCCCGGATTGCTTCCGCGCTCGTGCGCATAGACGAGAAGGAAAAAGGCCAATACAAAATGCGCCAGATCCACGGGGTCGAACCCTACAAAAGCGAGGACCCCGACACCGAGCGCATCTGGTGGCGCGAGGTGGGGGTGAACCAGAACCTCACCTTCCCGGTCAACCCCGACCCTGTTAGCGGAATGCACTGCTGGCACCAGCCCGTGAAGGTCCACAAAGCCGCTCCCAACGAGCGGTACGGCGACATCGATGTGGACACCGAAAAAAGCTACGCCCACTATAAAAAGTGGGTCGAGATGACCCGGCCCGCGCCCGGCCCCGATGGCCTCAGACGGCCCCTGTGGTTCAACCGGCCCAACAAACCCCAGCCCGCGGCCTTCAAGATGACTGAATAAGAAATTTCAGGAGGAATCCGCCACCGGCGCGGCTTTGGAGGGAGTAAGGCGGAATTTCCCGGAATACCCGATCATGCAGGAGAAGCCCGCCCGGCATCTCCCTGCATTTCCCCGAAATTCCGGGCATCTCCCTGCATTTTCCCGAAGTTCCGGACATCTTCCCGAAGCTCCGGGCATCTCACCGCGACTCTCCGCGCCTACCCTGATTTCCGCGATCGTTCCGCGAAACTCCCGGCATCTCCCAGAAACGCGCGGCCTCGCGGGTAGTGTAATCACCCAGCCCCCTCCCGCTCCCCGAGCACCTCCATAAGCGCCTTGATCCCCGCGTTCATCGAGGGCGAGCCTCCCGGAAAAATGGTCAGCTCCACCGCCTCGAGTATTTCCTGCTCCGTCGCCCCGTGCGCGAGCGCCTGACGGACATGATTCTTGATATAGGTCTGGGTCTCACCCGCCGGCAGCCGCACGCAAAGCGCCACGATGTAGAGCAGCTCCAAAATCTTCCTCGGCAGGACCCCGTCCCTGGTCATGAAATGATCGAACTTCTCGTTGTGGCGGCGGTAGAATTCAATATCCCGCCGGACCATGAACTCCTGCTCCGGCAATATCCAGCCGCGGGTTTCCTCAATCCGCCTGATTAATTCCTCTTCCTCCGAGCCCATAATTCTCTCCCGTAATTTCAAGACGTGAGTGCCGCCCGACCGCGGGCCTAAAGCCCCTCTCCAGAAAACGGCGCCTGAAGTTAACGATAGCAACCTGAAAGACCTTGAAAGAAGAATCATAACAGCCCACCCGTATCGCCTCGATTTGCCTTGCCGGTTTTTTTCTCTGCAAGTGTTTGAATATCCATGGGCGGATAGGAGGTGGAGATTTTGGTGCAATTGGCGGCATCCCGAACGCTAACGGTCCGCCCGTCTGGGCCGCCCAGGCAATTCAGCGCGGGGACGGCGTAATTGGTTGTTCCTGACAATGTAAGCAGTTGTTTGTCATTTAATTAAATCAACGACGAAACTGAATGGCGGGTGGAAATAGCGCCCTGCCTGCCATAATTTTAAGACGTTTTAGTCTTAATGGAATAAGAAACCCCCAATGGATGTTATCTAAATAGCTTAAATTGTACTTTTCGTTGTTGCCCGCAAATTGTGGGGGAGAAGAGTGCCTATCTGCCAACCCACTGAAGCCATAACCGAGGGAAAATCTGGACAGCAGCAACATCTGGAACGCCTCAAAGTCCTGTGCGACCTCACCCAGAAGCTCAGTGGCACCATGGGAACCATCGAGGTCTTGAATTTTATCGTTGAAGCGGCAGCCGATCTGCTGGACCTCCCCTATACCCGGGCATTCATACTTGACGGCGATGCCTTGAGACTCCGCGCCCAGCATGGTGGCATGTTGGTAAATGCCAAGAATGTTGATTTTCAAATCGACGAAAGGGCCGGCGGAATCGCCGTGAAATCCGCCGATATTTTTTATATCAAGGACGTACGAGACTCCCCCTTTTGGAAAAACCCGAGGAGACAAATCGAAGAAGGGATCGGATCTTATCTCGCGGTTCCCTTGATCAATGACGAATCAGTCATCGGCATTCTCGAATGCATGGTCATGGGAGTTCGAGAGTTTACGGCGAACGACTTGGATTTGATGAGCACATTCGCCGCTCACGCCGCAATCGCCATCGAAAACGTCAGACTTCACAAGGAATCGCAGAAGAGCCAGCAGTTCTTTGAAAGTGTCGTTCGTGACAATGTCGATGCCACTATCATTTCGGATTTAAATACAAAAGTCATGTTCTGGAACTCCGGAGCGGAAAGGCTCTATGGATTCACCGAAGACGAGGCGATTGGAAGAAAACTGATCGAATTGACGGTTCCTCAAGAAAATCGGGACGAGGTGAGCCAACGCACAGCGAACGTGATCCGGGGAAAGAAGTCATCCACCTGCGAGGCCATTCGTCTGAAAAAGGGCGGCGAAGAAGTTCATGTGAGCATTGCGCTTTCGCCCCTCAAAAACGCCGACGGAGAAGTCGTTGCGGTATCTTCGATCCACAGGGATCAAACCCAGAGAATAGAAACCGAAAGGCGTCTTTCCCGCTCTCAAAAATTCGAAGCCATTGGCCAGCTT
>JAPYQX010000139.1:1904-7474 GCA_029937135.1 Nitrospinota bacterium | reverse complement strand
TTCGAGAAGAGCGTGACCAGGGCGAGCACGAGGATGGGCGGGCCAACACTCTCCAGGCCCACGGCAAAGCCGCCGATGATGTTGGTAGCCACCCCCGTCACCGAGGCGTCCACGATACGGCCAACCGGTTTCGTCCCGGTTCCCGTGTAGTATTCGGTCAGCATGCCGATGGCGATTCCGCCGAGCACGCCAATCAGGATGGCTCCGAAAACGCCGCTGTTGGTGCCGATGGCGTTTGTCACGAAATAGGCAAGAACGATAAACACGCCCGCCGCGATGAGAGTCGATGTCCGAAGGGCCATAGCTGGTTTCGATGAAGCGAGAAAGTTCATCGAACCGATTCCAATCAACGAGGCCACGAGGCCCACCATCGGAAGAATCATGGCCAGGGCCATCGCGCCCTGGTTAGAGGTTCCGAGTAAAACGCCAGCTGTCGAGCCGATGAAGATCGTTGAAATCACCGCCCCCACGTAGGACTCGAACAGATCGGCTCCCATTCCGGCCACGTCGCCGACATTGTCGCCCACGTTGTCGGCGATGACGGCGGGGTTGCGCGGGTCGTCCTCGGGAATGTCCTCCTCGACCTTGCCCACGAGGTCGGCTCCGATATCGGCCGTTTTCGTGAAGATACCGCCGCCGACGCGGGCGAAGAGCGCGATGGAGCTGGCGCCCATCGAGAACCCGGTGATGATGGTGGCATTGCTGGTAACGTTGAGAATATCGAGATACCAGAATAAAAATCCGACGCCCACGAGCCCAAGGCTCGCGACCGAGAGGCCCATCACGGTTCCGCCGTAGAAGGCCATCGAAAGCGCTCCGGCCTGGCCCTTGTCAGTGGCGGCGGCGGCGGTCGCCACATTCGCCTTCGTGGCGGCCTTCATCCCGAAGAAACCGGCCAACACCGAACAGGCGGCGCCGATGATGAACGCGAAGCCCGTACTGATGTTCAGGAAGGCCCAGAGAAGAACGAAAACCACGCCCACGAAAATAGCGAGAATCTTATATTCGCGGCGCAGGAAAACCATCGCTCCCGCGGCGATCTCCGCCGCGAGCTTGCGCATCAGGTCGTTGCCGTCGGGCTGACTCACGATCCATTTGTAAATAATGCCGGCCAAAACCAACCCGGCGATACCAAACATGGGAGCATAATTCGAAAAAGCGACCATTGTATCCGGAACCTCCTCACAATCTCGATTACCGGCTAAATCGCCGGACCGGGAACGCGCCACCTCGCCTCTGGCAACCGGCGCGAACCCGTGTAAGCGGAATTATTTATTTTCTCCGAACCAACCATTCCACCGCACGGTCGGCGGCTTCCTGGACACCCGTTTTCACCATCTCAAGTTCTTCCTCGAGAAAAGGGGAGAGAACCCAATCGGCGCCGTCAACTCCCCTGGGCCTGACACCGAGGCCGATACGCAGGCGATTGAATTCGCCGGTGCCCAGGCATTCAATGATGCTTCCAATTCCGTTATGGCCGGCATCCCCACCCGCCGATTTGAATTTCACGCGGCCCAGGGCGATATCCATATCATCGTGCAGGACGAGAATGTCCTCGGGGCCGAGCCCCTCGGAGCCAAGAAGCGCCCGGACCGCCCTGCCCGACTCGTTCATGTAGGTCTTGGGCTTGACCAGGGCGACGTTGTTGCCCCTTACCGACCCATATCCCACCAGGGAGCGCGAGGCCGTTTTCTCAACCGGAATTCGATATATCCCGGCAAGAAGGTCCACGGCCTGGAAACCAAGATTATGCCGCGTGAGTTCGTACTCGGGCCCCGGGTTCCCGAGACCAACGATGACCCTTGAAATTCCCATCGAAACGCCGGCTCGGGCGGACCAGTCCGGTTATTCCTCTTTCTTCCCGGCCTTTTCGGCCTCGTCCGAGGAAGCCTCGGCTTCGTCGCCCTCGGCAGCTTCTCCCTCGGCGGCCACGGCCTCTTCGCCCTCGACCTCTTCGGAAACTTCTTCCTCTTCCTCGACCGGCACAATGACGGTGAAGATGGGGGCGTCAAGGCCCGTGAGCAGGTCCACGTCCTCGGGCAGCGTCAGGTCGCGAACATGGATGACGTCGCCGATTTCCACTGCCGAGATGTCCACCGAAATTCCCTCGGGGATGGCATTGGGCAAACACTCGATATCGATCTCGCGCATGAGCACCGAGAGGACACCACCCACCTTGAGCCCAGGGCTCTCCCCGTCGAAGGACAGCGGCACACTAATCCTGATTTGTTTGTCCATTCGGATTTCCAGAAAATCCGCATGAACGATTTTATCGTTCATCGCATCGCGCTGGAGCTCCTTGACGAGAACCGGGCGCTCGGCCTTCTCCTCGCCCGCCAGATTAAGCTGGAATACCACGTTTTCACCGGCGCCTTGCGAAAATATTTTCTCAAGCTCCAGCGGGTTAACCGTCACCGGGACGGGGTCTTGAATTCCGTAGACAACTCCCGGAACCTTACCCGCGCGCCGGAGGCGCCGCGCCGCGGCCGTGCCCACTTCCTGGCGCGATTCTACTTCGAGGGACAAGTTATCCATTTTATTTTCTCTCCATCCGGTCCGGCCGGCTTTGGCGATCTATTACTCAAAAAGACTGCTTACGGATGCATCCTCATGAATTCGGCGAATCGCCTCGGCGAGCAGGTTCGCCACCGAGACCACTTTAATCCGGTCGCACCGGGCGGCCTCCTCGCTCAGCGGTATCGTATCGCTGACGACGAGTTCCTCGATCGGAGAGTCTTTTATCCGATCAATGGCGGGGCCCGAAAGAACGGGATGCGTGCAGGTGGCGAACACCCGCCTCGCTCCCGCATCTACAAGCGCCTTGGCCCCCTGGGTCAGGGTTCCGGCAGTGTCCACGATATCGTCCACGATCAGGACATCCCGGTTCTTGACGTCTCCGATAATGTGAAGGACCTCGGAGACATTGGCCCGCTCCCGCCGCTTGTCGATGATGCCCAGGCCGGCGTCGAGCCGCTTGGCATAGGCCCTCGCCCGTTCCACGCCACCCGCGTCGGGAGAAATCACGGTTAAATCCTTCATTCCGTCGCGCTTCTTGAAATAATCCACGACAATGGGACCAACAAAAAGATGGTCCACCGGAATATCGAAGAAACCCTGAATCTGACCCGCGTGAAGGTCCACCGCTATCACCCGATCAGCGCCCGCCGCCACGAGCAAATTGGCGATGAGCTTCGCCGTAATCGGGACCCTCGGCTGCACCTTCCGGTCCTGGCGCGCGTAGGCGAAGTAGGGAATCACCGCCGTTATCCGCTCGGCCGAGGACCTGCGGAATGCATCCATCATGATCAGCAGTTCCATGAGGTTTGCGTTACCGGGCTGGCACAGGCTCTGAACCACGAAAACATCCGCTCCGCGAATATTCTCCTTAATCTGAACGAAGGTTTCCTTATCGCTGAAATCGATAATATCGATTGCGCCGGGAACGATGCCCAGATTGCCGACGATTTGCTCTCCCATAACCGGGTTCGCTCGACCGGAGAAGACCTTCAACTGATAACCCTTCAAACCCTCACACCTCGCTTGAGCGATACGGTCAAAGACAAAAGACGGCTTTTGTTACTCATTTCGGAAACTCCGGTCAAGTGGCTCGGCCCATGAAAATGAAAACCTTTCAGGGCCAGGTCCGGGGCGCAACCAAAAATAACGTATGTCATTTAAAATCAATATATTAACAAACAGCCCAGAATGACGCTCCGCGCATAGGGGGGCGGTTTGAAACATTGTATTTGAACCGAATAAAGTGGTTTCCGCCTCGTTTTCCGGCCGGGACAGAGCCCCCGATTATTTCAAACTCTTCACGCTTAGGATGGAGGAGGTCAGCGGCCTCGTCAGATGGACCGTCCACTGGCGCCTTCGGGCGAACTCCCGGGCCGCCGCCCGGGCGGCGTCTTCGCTCCGAAACATCCCCCAGAGGGCCGGGCCACTTCCGCTCATCAGGGCCCTCCACGCTCCCGCCGAGAGGAGGGCATCGCGGCACTCCCGCAGAAGGGGGTGCCTGTCGAAAACAACATGCTCCAAATCATTTCGATAGTCGGGGGAGAGCATCGGGCGAGGCTTGATTCTAGATGGTCTTTTCTTTTTTTTCAAATAATTCCGCATCCAGCCGTATACGAGGGAAGTGGGCAGCGAAAAGGGGGGCTTGATCACTAAGATCCATCCCGAAGCCAGCGGCCTGCGCCGGGAGATCTGTTCCCCCCGGCCCCGGCATAGAGCCGCCGGACCAGCCAGGAACAGCGGTACATCCGAACCAATCCCAGCCGCGATCCTGGAAAGCGCCGAGGGCCTCATCCCCAGCTTCCAGAGGCGGTTGAGCCCCCACAAGACCGCCGCCGCGTTTCCGCTCCCTCCCCCCAGGCCCGCGCCCACAGGAATTCGCTTCTCGAGATAGATGGAGGCTCCAGGCGAGCCCTCCCCGGCGGCGGCCCTGAGCGCGGCGGCCGCCCGGTAGGCCAGATTCTCCCGCCCCGAAGGAATGTCTCCGCGATCAACGACCACGCGGATGGCGCGCGCCGCCGGGCGAATCCGTATCCGGTCGAAGAGGGTGATTTGCTGGACCCAGGTCTCCACCTCATGGAAACCGTCCGGGCGCAAGCCCAGCACCCGCAAGCCGAGATTGATCTTGGCCGGGGATTTCAGCCAGATTTCGCTGTCCGAGGGTGAGCGGCTCATCGCCCGACATCCGGAAACAATGGAATCACCCTTGCCCCGGCCGGAATTTCAAGCTCGAACAACCCGGGCGAGAGCTTTCCTTCGGGGCGCACCGATTCTTCGGTCATGTGAACCCGGAGACGCCGCCCGCCCCCGCGATCCCTCAATTCCGCCCAGGAGGGGCGCCTTTCACTCCCATCGTCGATAAACGGGCCGTAGCGCACTTCAATGGCCGCCCCCGCCTCGCCGATCAGCACCCGGCGAGGCTCCAGGCGCCCCGGCTCGAGAAACGCCGTCTGTCTGCGTTCAAGACCGGCTCCCGGCGGAAGATCGAGGCGAATAAGACCCGCCGCCTCATCCCACCGGCTGCGGGCACCATCCCACCGGCTGCGGGCGCCGCCCGCCCCCTCCCGTTTCACCACCGGCAATTCCCCGCCGAGTATCCGCACCAGCAACCGGGGTGAGACCGGGAGTCCCAGCCATTTCGCCATGGTCCCGGTGTCCGCCGGTCCTGTGTAATAGACTTCCCGGGAGACGGAGAAGGTGGTGAGATTTCCACCACCGGCCACGACGACAAAAACCGGCGAGCCAAACGGAGAGAGAAACTCCAATCTCAACGAGGCGGGCCGCCGCCACAGGAGCACCGCCTTGCCGACGTAGTTCTCCCCCGCCTCGGTCAATACGTCCCGAAGGGGGGACATATCGCTTTTATCCCCCGGGGCGGCCGCCTCGACCAATACGATGGACCTGAAGGATTCGGGAAATTTCCGGGCTTCGAGACGCGAGAGAATAGCCGCCGTCCCGGGGATCGAAGTGGGGCGAACTTGCGGACCGAGGGCGCAACCCGCCAGGAGAAAAAGGGAAACCATCGCCGCTAGTGCTTTCAACGCGAGTGCTTTCAA
>JAPYQX010000139.1:0-1804 GCA_029937135.1 Nitrospinota bacterium | reverse complement strand
AGTGCTTTCAACGCGAGTGCTTTCAAAAGGGTCAATCGGCCTACAATTTAGCCGAGGGCGCCTCAATGCTCCCACCGTTCTTGATGATTTTTTCGACAACATTCTTGTTCTTGGGATCAAGCTTGTAGGATTTCTTCCAGTAAAGGAGCGCCTTGGGAATATTATTCATCGCCTTATATACATCCGCGAGATGATCGAGAATAACGGCGTCGTCCGGAATCTGGTTTATCGCATGCTGGATTTTCTTCAGCGCGAGGGCGTAGCGCCCTTGCCGGTAGTACACCCAACCCATACTGTCGAGAAAGGCCCCGTTGTTCGGATCGATGGCCAGCGCCCGGCCCAACAACTTCTCGGCCTCGTCGATATCCCGGTCCAGCTCCGAGAACATGAAGCCCAGCAGGTTCAGCGCATTGGCATGCTTCGGCTGAACCTTCAAAACGGCCCGGATGGAGGTTTCCACGTCCTTCCATTGGTGCGTTTCATAGAAGGCGACGGCCAGACTGAAGCGGTAATTCACCTGTTTAGGGTTCAGGCGGATGGCCGATTTATAGTGAGGAATCGCCTCTGTGTATCGTTTCTGCCGCGCCAGAAACACCCCCCGCATGAACGACAGGCGATCACTCTTGGTGTTTTTCTTCGTGGCCCTGTCGAGAACGGAATAGACCGCCTTCCAATCCTTTTTCTTCCCGTAGAGACGCGCTAGTTGAATGGAAGCTTCGAGGGAGCTTGAGTCCTGCTCGAGAATTTTCTTGAGCTCCTCCTCGGCCCGAGTCAGCTGGTTGAGTTCTTCATAGACGGCGGCCACATACCGGCGCACAACCGCATCCTCGGGCCTTCGGCCGAGCACGAATTGGAATTCGCGGAGAGCGCGCTGAAAGTTCCGCCGGTCGAAGTGGAGAAAACCCAGAGTCCGGTGGACTTCCAGATTGTCCGGCTCATCCTTGATGAGATTTTCGTATTCCTTGAGCGCTTCCTTGAGGTTGTCCTTCCGGATATACACCTGACCCAGCCGGCCCCTCGCGAACCGATTTTTCGGATCAATTAGCAGGATTTTTTTGTAGGCCTTCTCCGCCTGCCCGAATTTCTCCCGCCGCTCGTAAATTCGAGCAAGAAACAAAAGTGCCTGGGTGTTTCGAGGACGCCTTTTCAGAAGAAATTTCAAATCCCGCTCGGCCGGGTCGTAATTTTTCAGCTGGAAATTAGCCTGGGCCCGGTAGAGGCGGCTCAGGATATCCCCCGGGATTGAATTGATCACATAATCGAAGATTCGAACAGAATCCTTGTAGCGCTTCAGTTCAATATAGGCGGTGCCGAGGAGAAGGCGCGCTTCCCGTTCGTCCGGGTTGATTTTCAAGAGCCGCTCATAGGCGGTCACCGCCCCCGGAAGGTTCCCCCGAGCGGTGTAAATGCCTCCAAGAAGGAAATACGCCTGGGCGTTCGCCGGGTCGAGAGAAACCGCCTTGCGGACAAGTTTTTCCGCTTTGTCGAGCTTTCCCTGGCGAATCAGAATGGATGCATAACGCGTGAGGAGATGAGGCGAGTTGGGATTTTTCTCCGCGGCCAGGGAATAAATCTCCCCTGCCTCGTCGAGTTTTCCGGATAACTCCTTTAAATACCCATCGATATAATGATAGTAGGATTCCGCCGTCCCCGAACGAATTTCGGGAATCGCCGCCTTGAGATTCACCTCGGGATTGACGGCGACACATCCCGACACCGCCGAACCGAGAACAAATATCCAGAAATAGCGCGATACGGCCGTTTTCATCCTCAATTCTCTCCCTCTGGATATTTTACCGGGCGC
>JAPYQX010000488.1:1125-1522 GCA_029937135.1 Nitrospinota bacterium | reverse complement strand
GTACTACTATTGGGGGCAGGTCAGTTACGAGCAGCTCAATGTCATTGGGTGTGAGCTCACTGAGCCGTTTTCCAAACACGAGAAACCTCCTTTGGGGATCTATGGGATATGGCAGTGTAACCGAAGTCCCGTGCTTACCTCTTGCTTACCCAGAAAAAAAATAGGCTACGGCTTTCGCCGTAACCCATTGATTTTAATGGTCGGGGCGAGAGGATTTGAACCTCCGACCCCTTGACCCCCAGTCAAGTGCGCTACCAGACTGCGCTACGCCCCGACGATAAAAAAATGATTAACACTTCAGATATACGATGTCAAGATATGACCTGAATCTTGCGTGAAAATTGGTGAGTAGTTGTTTTGGTACGATATGTCGGTATAATTTATAAGATATTTCAAC
>JAPYQX010000488.1:0-1115 GCA_029937135.1 Nitrospinota bacterium | reverse complement strand
CAGGTTTCGAATTTCAAAACAAGGGATACACACTTAAAACCCAAAAATCGATTAAGCGTAGTTACCTTTTTAGTGACCTTTTACTGCACACCCCTAAAAATAAGGGTGTACAGCCTGTATGAAATGTGGTGGCGATGGAAGGATTCGAACCCCCGACGAGTCGAGACACCCACACACCCTTATAAAACAAGGGTTATTTAAAGGAGAAAGCCTCTTTCGTCAAGGCTGATTGACGGTCGCGGAGATCGAGCGGGTTCGCGGCGGCGGAGAATTCCTTTCCGAGTGCGTCCTCAAGACCGCCCCCGAGGCCGCCGGCTGAGCCGTTCCGGGCCGGATTCGAGCAATGGAGGAAATGCGGTGGATTCCCGAGCGGGAAATCATGGTCCGGGTCATCGCCCTGATGGGGACGGCTTCTCCAGCGATGAAAAACTGCATGTTCCCGGATTCGAGGAATATCGTGGTCTTTCCCTTCCGCGCCAAAATCCGGAATGAGGATAAGTTCCCCAGGAGGCGCCCTTCGGAGGTGCTCAAGATGAGATAAGAGCCGCATGTGGCGGTCCGGCCCATCAAGGACCCTTCGATAAGATGCGCCCTGTAAGTATGGCCAGCCGTCTGCCCGCCGAAGACGATGGCGCTGCCGGGCTCAAGGATGAAGCGGCAACCCTCGTCCCCTGAAATCTGGATGAGCGCCCTGTCCCCCGGGCCGGTCCGCACCCGCTCGTTGGGGTGAAGCGTCATCCGGCCCCTCATTTGAAGCGCCTCGCCCCGGGAGGAGACGAGCACGGGGTTTCCCTCGAGGGAAATCGCTATCGAACCCCGCACTTCCTGGGAAAAAACCGACGATGATACGGAAATGAAGAAGACGACCGAGAGAGTGAGGAGCGTTCGATTTTTCAAGGATGCCATTTCCATTTTGTCCCTGATGGCGGCCGGGAACAGTCTCAGGTGGCGGCCGGGAACAATCCTAAAGGTGTTCGCCGGTAGAGTCCAGCCATCCGTTTAATTTATAAAAACAATTGGCCCTCACCGCAAGTGCCCCGGACCGTAAAAAACTCTTTTCTCAGTCCCTGACGGGTGAGCGGCGGGCCGTGATGACGCCGGTGCGCATTCCCGCC
>JAPYQX010000487.1 GCA_029937135.1 Nitrospinota bacterium | reverse complement strand
GGCCATGACCTCGGCCTCGCCGATTTTAGCGGCGGTGATCCCCTCGGCGCCGAGTTCAATAGCGCGCCTAGCGATTACCGGCGATTTGTGCGTCTTGATATGAGGACGCAGCCGGACCCCCGCTTTCCGCGCCACACCGACCATGCGCCGGATATTTTCTTCCATCCGGCCCCAATCCACCAAAGGGGCCGGGGTTTCAACTTCCCGCTTGTGCATGGCTCTTACTCCCCCCGAGGCGCAAGACAGCGAAAGAGGTGCCCGACGTCATGACCCCTTATCCGGTAGCGCTGCCATTCATTATTCATTCCCCAAAAAGTATCACAAAATGTCATTTTTTCTTCCCGAACAAGAAAATCTCACCTTAGAGGTTTCCTGGATCACCCGGAAAAATGAATTTCAAAAACCGAACGGGGAGGGGGGGATTTCCCTGGCTTTAGACGCGATCATCCACTGTGGATTCATGCATTCCAAGATACGGATAACTTTGCAAATTTCACATTAAACAGTGTATAAATCTCGATTGTATCCGTTTGAGAAGTTGAATACGCGGCGCATATTCCAAGTCGAAAGAACCTGATGGAATGGGTTGGCGAAATTACCCCTGGAGGATAAGTGTGACTCAAGAAGAAAAGCTTCTTCAGCCGTGCATATGTTGCGGGGCCGACTCGTGCACGCCGATTTTCGAATATACATATGATTTTCTTGCCGAAGTTCGCAAGCATGATATCGAGGATTTGAAAAGGAAAGCATGGACAAAAAACACCTCCGAAACAATCGTAAGATGCAATGAATGCGGTTGCCATTATATCCGGGATGTCTTTTTGAGATTTCAAGACACCAGGATGAAAATATCCGACGAAAAAGCCAAGGAAATATGGTTGAGGAATGATAGCCACAAAAACATGGACGCCCGCGATTATGAGTCCTGGCTTGTTCGAAACATCGTGATACTGGCGACAGAAGAAATGAAAAGAGACATCAAATTCCTGGACTACGGGGCGGGGTCAGGAGTGGCGTCCAATCTGGCCCGGGCTATGGGCGTGAGGGACGTTTATGCCTACGAACCTTTCGCCGCCTATGGCCCTGAAAACATGGCAAAGTTCAATTTCCCTGGAATTATCGCCTCCCGGTCTTGGGAAGAGGTGAAAAAAATCGGCCCATTTGATGCGGTTGTATTCCAGTCCGCAGTGGAACACGTCACCAACCCGCGGAAAGAACTCGAAACCATTTTCAACAACATGACGAAAGGGGGCTATCTCTTTGTCAACAACCCCTTTATGGACATCGAGAGGGAAATTACCGCATTGCGTTCAGCCAAATCCATCGTGAAAAGTGATGTCATCAGCCATTACCATCCCGGGCATCTTAACTATATGACTCCGCGGCAATTTATCACCCTCCTCAAGGAGATAGGATTTGAGATCACCCCCGCTGTCGTGAACCATGCGCCAGCTCCAGTAACGAAATGGCATCTTCAAAACTATCTGACACGAACCGCCAAGATTCGTTCGCTCTCTCCTGAAC
>JAPYQX010000486.1 GCA_029937135.1 Nitrospinota bacterium | reverse complement strand
GGGTGAGGCGATGGTGCTCGATGAGCAAGAGCGCCACCTCGACATCGAAGCGGCGCATCAAAACCTGCTTGGCCCCGGCGAGGATGAGGCCGCCCATGATCATCGTCCCGTAGATATGGTAGAGGGGGAGAAAAATCAGGCCGCCGTCGCTCTCGCCGATCCGGTGGTTCGCGACAAATTGGTGATAGTTGCACACCAGATTGCGGTGGGAGAGCATCACGCCCTTGGGCCGCCCGGTCGTCCCGCTTGAATAGGGGAGGGCGATGAGATCCCTGGCCTGATCGATGGGGGGCTCATCAGGCGGGCCGGTGGTTTCGGCCGCAATCCATTCGTCGAAGTTCAGGAAACCGGGCTGTGAATCACCTTCGGTGACGATAATCTCTTTGAGCTCGGGAAGGCCGCCGCGCACGCTCTCGACGAGGGGCACGAGAGAGACATGGACGATCAGGACCCTCGCGCCCGAGTCCTTGAGTTGGTAGCGGATTTCCTCCTCTTTATAAGCTGGATTGAGGGAGGTGAGAATCGCGCCCGTCTTCGACCCGCCGAAGAAGGTGATTTCAAACTCCGCCGAGTTGGGGGTGAGGAGCGCGACCCGGTCGCCCTTTTGGACCCCGAGCCGGGTGAGGGCGCGGGCGCAGGCGTTGGAGCGTTCCTCGAGGTCCCGGAAGGTGAGCTCGCGCTCTCCGTCCACGAGCGCAATTTTGCCGGGAAACCGTTCGAAGGTTTGGCGTAAAAGCCCGTGCAAGGGGTAGCCGGGATATTCCAGCGGCGGCCGGAGGTCCGGCGGCGGCTTCGCGCGGGAGGGCAAGGGGGAGCCTCCTTTAAAAAGGTGAAAAATTCCTACAGCTTTGCCGTCAGTGCCCGAAGCTCTTCGATCAGTACCCGCTCGTTCTCGGAATAATCCACCGGAACTTCGATTAGATGAACCCCCGGCGAGCCGATGCATTCTTTTAAAATAACGGGGAGCTGGGCTGTCGCCTCCACGCGGTGGCCGGTGGCCCCATAGCTTTCCGCGTACTTGACGAAATCCGGATTTCCGTAGTCGAGGCCGAACTCCGGGAGACCCGCTCCCGCCTGCTTCCATTTGATCATTCCGTAGGCGTTGTCGCGGAGGATAAGGACCACCAGGTCCATCCCCAACCTGACGGCGGTTTCTAACTCCTGTGAATTCATCATGAATCCGCCGTCTCCGGCGATGGCCATGACTTTTTTGTCGGGACAAACGATCTTCGCACCCATCGCCGAGGGCAGGCCCGCTCCCATCGTGGCCAGCGCGTTGTCGAGCAGGACGGTGTTGGGGGCGTGCGCCTTATAGTTCCGGGCGAACCAGATTTTGTGGGCCCCGTTGTCGAGGGCGATGATTCCGTCGGAGGGCATCGCTTCCCGGACGGCGGCGACGAGGTGCTGCGGAATGACCGGGAAGCCCTCGTCCCCGCTTTTGTCCTGAAAATGGGTTTCCACCTCTATTTTCACCCAGTCGTAGTAGCTGAAATCCCAGTGTGGATTACGCTCGAGGAGCCCAGTC
>JAPYQX010000485.1 GCA_029937135.1 Nitrospinota bacterium | reverse complement strand
TAGAGGGAGCGGGCGGAATCGAGCTCTGCGAGGCAAGAGCCGATTTCATTGACGCCCTCCTCGGCCAGATATGGGGACACGGGGTCAGTGACCTCGATAACGAGGGCGGTGCGGCGGGGGCCGAGTCCTCATGCGCCATGGTGGCCATCGGGGGCTACGGCCGGGGAGAGCTTTCGCCGGGCTCCGACATCGATCTCATGTTTGTCTTTCCGAAGCGCTCCTCCGGAACCAGCCGCCTCGTGCGGGTGATTCTTTACCTGCTGTGGGACGCTGGGCTCGATATCGGTCACAGCGCGCGGACTATCACCGAATGTCTTCGGATCGCACGAGAGGATTATCAGAGCGAAACTTCCATGCTGGAAAACCGCTTGATCGCGGGCGATAAAAAAGTGTTCGCGGAGTTTAACAAGCGGTTCGATTCCTATCTCAAGCGCGTGAGCAAGAGTTCTCACCTGAGGCGCAGACTTCGGGAACTCGGTGATCGCTACCGATCATGGGATCCTTCGGTCTACGTGCAAGAGCCCAACATCAAGGAGAGCGCCGGCGGACTGCGGGATATGCATGCCGTCCTTTGGCTGGCGCGGGCCTATGGCGCGGATAAATTCGAGGGAATCGCTCAAAAGGGTTGGGTTCCCGAAGAGGATTGCGGCCGGGCCCGGGAGGCATATGATTTTCTGCTTCGCCTCAGGACACAGCTTCATAACCAATCGGGGTCTAAAAACGACATGTTGAACTTTCAGGCCCAAATGGATGTTGCCCCCGAGCTTGGCTACGATGACAGCGAAATCGCCATGGCGAGCGAAGCGTTGATGCGGGATTATTTCATGCGGGCTCATACGATGCATCGATTTTGCCGGGATTTCTTCGAGAGTCTCGAGGAAGACCTGCAAAGGAAGGGTTGGGCCAAACGCCGTCCGAGGATAGAGCCACTCGGGGGGGGCCTTGCGCTTCGGGACTATCACTCCCTGGTGACCGATGGGACCGAGGCCGATATTCTGGGTCACCCCGGCGGCCTGATGCGTATATTCGAGCTTCATTACCGCTATAGCTGCGGTCTTTCGGCGGAGATACGGAATTTTGTTCGGACCCATCTGGACACCGTGAATGATGATTTCCGCTCCTCGTCCGATGTGAAGGATTGTTTTTTCCGGATTCTCGAGGGGAAGACCGGTGTCGCCCGTACGCTTCAGGAGATGCATGGCCTCGGTGTCCTGGGCCGCTATATTCCCGAGTTCGGCGAGCTCACTTGTTTCGTTCAGCACGACCACTACCACCGTTATACGGTGGACGAGCACACCCTGCTTGCGGTTCAGTTCCTGGACGAATTGGCCTACACAAAGGAAATGCCTCTTCAGGAGCTGGCCCACATGCACCGGGAAATGGAACGGGGCCACATTCTCCGCCTGGCGCTGCTGTTCCATGACATCGGCAAGGCGCGGGGCCCCCGCCACGACCACCGCAGCGCGGCCGCCCTTCCGGGCATCACGGTGCGGCTGGGCCTTCCTGCCGACGAGGGCAGGGTGCTAGAG
>JAPYQX010000138.1 GCA_029937135.1 Nitrospinota bacterium | reverse complement strand
AAAGAGTAGTATATAAATTCTGGTCGGGATTCTCCGTTTGCCGCTTTATTTCGCCCTTCTACCGGCTTAAAATCTGTTAAAATAGGTTCTTTGAACAGTATGATTAGCTTTTTTTATTTTCCCTATTCTCCATCCGCCTGCAGGGGAACTAATGGTTTTCTAATCCATACTTGCCCAGGTTCCGTTATTTTCCCACCTGCCGGACGAAGGTTTGGACGAACTGGCGGCAAAGCTCCAACGCCGCCGCTTTGAACGAGACCAGATAATATTTCATAAGAACGACCCAGGCTCCACCCTCTACATTATCATTTCAGGCAAGGTGAAAATCGTCCTTCCCTCGGCCGAGGGAGATGCCGTGCTCGTGGCCCTGCTCTCCACCGGAGATTTTTTTGGCGAACTTTCGCTATTCGACGGCGAGCCGCGATCAGCCACCTCGATTGCCGCCGAAGCCACCGATATCCTCACTCTCGACCAAGAAGACCTTTTAAATACCTTCGCGGAAATCCGAATGCGGCCGAGGAAATATTTTCGGAGTTGAGTCTCCGCCTCAGGCGAACGGACGAGCTATTAAGCGACGACGCCTTTTGCAACCTTTCGACCCGTCTCTCGAAACGAATTTTAGACCTCGCTGAGCGCTACGGCCAAACCAGCGAGGAAGGACACATCCGTATCAATATGCGCCTCAGACAGCAGGATCTTGCCGACATGGTGGGTGCAACCCGCGAGAGCGTGAACAAAATGCTGAAAACCTACAAGCTCAAAAGCCTTTTATCCGTGCAAAGGGGCTACATCACAATCCTGGACGAAGGAGGCTTGCGCCTCAGGGCGCGCTAACCACCGGTCTCTCCCCGGCCGCCAATTTCCACGAACCGGAAACTATCGGGTCTATTCGGTCTGGCTCCCCAGGCCGCGAAGCATGTGATCGGCAAGCACCAGCGCCGTCATCGCCTCGCCAACCGGGACCGCCCTCGTCGCCACGCACGGATCGTGGCGCCCCTCCACCCGAACCGTCGTCTTCTCCCCAGAAACGGTTACCGTCTCCTGCTCAATCGGAATCGAAGAGGTGGGCTTTACCGCGAAGGTCACGACTATCGGCGCGCCCGTTGAAATTCCTCCCAAAATTCCGCCGGCGTTATTCGTCCGGGGAACAACATTTTCATCCACCATATCAAACGCATCGTTGTTCTCTGAGCCCTTCATCGAGGCCGCCCTGAACCCCGCGCCAATCTCAACGCCTTTCACGGCATTGATCCCCATGATGGCCGATGCGAGTTCGGCGTCCAGCCGCCCATAAATTGGCTCGCCCAGTCCCGGAGGGGCGCCAATCGCAATTACGGATATAATCCCTCCTACGGAATCGCCCTCCTTTCTCGCGGCGAGAATGGCCTCCTCCATCTTTCGAGCCGTTTCCGCGTCCGGGCAGCGGCACGAATTGCGCTCGATTTCCTCCAAGTCGAAATTACTTCCGTCCCAGGCAATATCGGCGATTTGGGAGACAAATCCCTGGATGTTCACGCCATGACCGGCGAGATATTTCTTGGCAATCGCACCGGCCGCCACCCTCGACGCCGTCTCCCGCGCGCTAGCCCTGCCGCCGCCACGGTGGTCGCGGTGGCCCCACTTGGCCCAATAAGTGAAATCCGCATGTCCCGGCCGGAAAAGATCTTTCAAGTTATCGTATTTTGACGAATCAGTGTCCTTGTTCCGGATCAAAATAGAAATCGGCGTTCCCGTTGTCTTGCCCTCGAAAACCCCCGATAAAATTTCGGCCCGATCTTCTTCGCCGCGTTGAGTCGTCACCTTGCTTTGTCCGGGCCGGCGGCGGTCGAGGTCGTGCTGAAGATCGGCCTCTTCGAGAGAAATACCTGCGGGGCACCCATCCACCACGACCCCAATCGCCGGCCCGTGGGATTCGCCCCAGGTGGTAAAACGGAATTTCTGACCAAAGGTATTCGACACGGAGAAAAACCCTCCTTATGAATTCATTTACGGGATTTCATCCATTCCATGACCTCTTTAAAGGCCATCCCTGCTCCCCGGGAGAGCTTTTCACCATCCGGATTATCAATGACAAAATCGGCCAACTCCTCGTACCGGGGGAGGCGCTCGGAGAGTAGACGCCTCAGTTCCGCCTCGGGGTCCGCCTCTGCGTCAAGGTATGCGGGCCAGCCGCCCGACCGAATCCTCCGGACCAGATGTTCCTCGGGAACACGGATATAAACAACGCAACAGCCATCGACCAGACCCCCGGCGGCCGGTGAGAGGAGCGCGCCTCCCCCCAGGGAGAAAACCAGGTTTTCCTCGGACAACGCCTCAGCGAGTAAACTCGCCTCCATCTCCCTGAAGCGATCCACCCCCAGGGTCCGGAACGCCTGCCGGACATCCACATCCTCCCCAATCTCCCTGGATGCGGCTCCCTTTATGCGCCAATCCAAATCGTCAAAACGAAATCCCATTCTCTCCGCCAGGAGAGGACCCAGAGTCGATTTCCCGGCGCTTTTAAATCCGATAACCACAACATTCATGCCCCTGTTCCTCTCTTCTGAACAGAAGCCATACCGGAGGGAAGTGTGGACTCCAAATAGGATAGCAAAGCCTCTCCAGCACGGCAGACTAGATAATCCCAGTCCGCTTCCACCGGCTCAAGCCATAAAATGTTTTCGATTTTCCGGTACCACGTCCCCTGACGTTTTGCGTAGCCACGGTGAAGCTTGCAGATGCGTTCCACACAATCCTCGAAACCGATATCTCCCCGGCTTAGCGCGAGGGCATCCTCATAACCAAGGCCTTCGAAGGATCGTGCGCCGGCCAGCCCCGCCTCGGCAAGCCAGGCCGCCTCCTCCTGCATCCCGTTTTCGAGCATCCTGCGAACCCGCTCTTCGATCCGCTTCCCGTGAATTTCCTTGGGCCAGGCCAATCCGATGTAAAAGGGTTGTGAAAATCCTCCTCCGACCGTCTCGGCCCGAAGCGCCGAAATGGGCCTTCCGGCCAGTTCAAAAACCTCGAGAGCCCGGATAATCCGCTTCTTGTCGTTTGGATGGACATTGCTCGCCGTATCCGGATCGCATTTCGATAGGCGCCGGTGAAGGGAATCAACCCCCTCCCGCTCGGCCCATTTCTCGAGCCGATCTCGAATGCTCAAATCCGCGCCAGGACCCTCAAAAAGTCCATCCAGCAAGGCCTTGATATAAAGACCGCTCCCACCCACAACAAGAGGAAAGGCCCCCTGCCCATAGATATCCTCCACACAAGCGCGAGCCTCTTCAGCATACCTTGACGCATTAAAAGTCTCATCCGGTTCGGCCACATCGATCATATGATGCGGGACAGCTTCGCGTTCCCTCAGCGTGGGTTTCACCGTTCCGACGGATAGGCTCCGGTATATCTGGCGCGAATCGGCCCCGACAATTTCGACTGACACCCCGGTTTCCTTCAGCCAGCCAGCGATGGAAATCGCCATCGAGGTCTTTCCCGAACCCGTCGCGCCCACCAGGGCGGCAATCGGCCGCCTATCTCCGGATTGATTAAGATTCGGCATTTTCGAGCTCCGCAGCGAACGCCCGACAATCGTCCTCGGCGAACATGACAAATTCGATTCTTTCGATGCTGCCCGGCTCCGAGCGAAGGTAAGCGGCGGCGGACCGAAGCATCCTCCGGGCGGATTGATCCAGTCCGAGCCCTCCCACTCCTGTACCGATCGCGGGGAATGCGATGCTGGTGATTCCCAGATCAACGCCGCACCGCAAGCTGGCCAAGGTGCACGAGGCGACTATCTCCTCCGAGGTCCGGAGGTCCTGGCCCATACCCGCCGCATGAATCACATGGCGGGCCCTCAACGCCCCACCACCAGTTGAAATGGCCTCACCGACCTTGATCGGCCCCTTTTGGATGGCCTCTTCCTCGATAACAACTCCGCCTTTTTTCTTGATCGCGCCAGCTACGCCCGCACCCATCCACAAGTGATCATTCGCCGCATTCACAATTGCGTCCGCGCCGCTATCTGTGATGTCGCCTTGGGAAATTACCAGGAGTCCTCGGCCTATGCGCTTTTCAAACATGGGAATCGACTTCCACGCAAGGCAGAGGATGATTTATTCTTCCGCCCTTTTGGGGGACGGAAATTTCACTAAAAGCGGCTTTCCTCGGCGGAACCGCTCAAGATCTCCGAGACCGGCCGGGAAACATCCGAATTCTCGCCAGAATCATCGCCGGAGGAAAAGGAACTCGTCGCCGGGGCGGGGTCGGTGTTATCGACCATTTCCCGCAATTCCTTGCCTGCCTTAAAGAATGGAACTTCCTTGGGTGGGATTTGTACCGTTTCTCCGGTGCGCGGGTTGCGTCCATCCCGCTTATCGCGAGAACGAACCCGAAAACTGCCAAACCCCCGCAATTCGACTTTATCGCCTTTTGCCAAAGCCGAAATAACACTCCCGAAGACGATGTTTACAACTCGTTCGGTATCTTTTTTTGTCAGGTTGATTTTCGCGGATACTTTTTCAACCATTTCGGCCTTGGTCATCGGAACGAAACCTCCTTGATTATTTTCAGCTGTCACCGAAGCGCCTAAGCGGCTACCTCCTCAATCGGTCGACGACTTTGGAAGATTATCTCCACATATACTGTAGCACGGCTGGATTCCCGCCAAAATAGGAGGAAGAGCCACCCTCTATCCATCCTGTCAACGACTGGGTCAACAGACCCCAAACACCTCCCCTGGGTTTGATTTCGAGAAGCTTCGGCTCCCCCGGGATTTTGGCCAGCCGTCCGGCTTCGAGCACCGCATCCCACTGCCCCCCCAGTTTATCAACCAAGCCGAGCTCCTTGGCCCGCTCCCCGCTAAAAACGCTGCCATCCGCAATCTTGCGGGCCTCGTCAATCGGTATCCCGCGCCCCTCGGATACCGCCTTGACGAATTGCTGGTAGGTATCGTCGATGAGACGCTGGAAAATTTTCCGATCCTCTCCCGTCATTTTCCTCAGCGGCGAACCCATATCCTTATACGGAGCACTTTTGATGATGTTAAAACTAAGGCCCAATTTCCCCAGCAGTTTTTCAGCATTAGGCAAAACAACAATAACCCCGATGCTCCCGGTAACCGTGCCGGGATAGGAAAATATCGTATCGGCCGCTGATGCAATATAGTAGCCACCCGAAGCCGCCACGCTCCCCAACGAGGCGACCACCTTACGGCCGGTCCGGCGAAATCGCTGAATTTCCCCATAAATTTCCTGGGTGGGAGCCACTGCCCCGCCCGGGCTGTCAATTCTCAGCAACAAGGCTTTCACCCGGGGGTTCCGCCGGAATTCGGTGAGTATTTTCACCGTTTTCGTAGCGTCGAAAATACCTCCCTTAATCCGGACAAATCCCACAACGTCATGCTGTCCAAATCCGAGACTGTATCCTGCATCACCGCTGGACCTTCCTCCCGAGAAAAACAAGGAGAGGCCATACAGACCCAGGGCGATGACAGCTATCAACCCCGCCGAAATCATAAAGCCGGGAGCCATCAACCTCTTCATCGCACACCCCTCGGCAGTCGATATTTATCAGGCTTTCTCGTCCCCGGCCCCTTCCTTTTCAGCTTCAGCTTCAACTCCAGTTTCAGTTTCATCCTCGGTTTTAGTTTCAGTTTCATCCTCGGTTTCCGTTTTAGCTTCAGCCTCGACCGGCGCATTCAAGGTCTCGCCAACCGGCGCCGCATCGCCAGACTTGCTGGAAGTTTCGGAGGCTGCATCCGGGTTCGTCTGTGTATCGGCGGCAACGGGTTCTGGCTCCGGTTACGGTTCAGGCGCGCGCTTGATTAGCGCGTCCTCGCCGGTAGCCTCGACATAAGCCCTGATGCTGAGGCCCAGTTTCCGCTGAGTCGCCTCGATTTTAATGACACGCATTTTGTAGATATCTCCGACCCGGACGACATCCTCCGGTTTGTTCACCTTTTCGGTGCTAATCTCGGAAATATGAACAAGGCCCTCGAGTTCTTCCTCGGGGGCGGCGAAAACACCGAAATTCGTGATTTTCGTCACCTCCGCCTCCACGTCATCACCGACGTCGTACCGGGCTTCGATATCCGCCCAGGGATCCTTCGATAGCTGTTTGATGCCGAGCGAGAGACGCTCTTTCGCGATATCGAGGCTCAATACGACGGCATCGACTTCCTCGCCTTTTTTCAAGGCCTCCGAAGGATGCTTGTAGCGCTGGGTCCAGGAAATATCGGAAATATGAATAAGCCCGTCGATGCCCTCTTCGAGGGCGACGAAGGCGCCGAACTCGGTCAAGTTCCTGACCTGCCCGCTCACCCTTGAGCCGACGGGGTATCTCTCCTCGACCTCGGTCCAGGGATTGGCCTCGACCTGCTTCATGCCTAATGAAATCCGGCGGCCACTCTTATCAAGACTTAAGACCACCGCCTCGACGATGTCCTCGATGGTGACAATCTTGGAGGGATGACGATTGCGGCGGGTCCAGGACATCTCGGAAATATGGACAAGCCCCTCTACGCCCGGCTCAAGCTCAACAAAAGCCCCATAGTCGGTAATCGACACAACGCGGCCTTTCACCCGGCCGGTTTCGGGGTACTTAATTTCAACGCCTTCCCACGGGTCGGGCGTAATTTGCTTGTGACCCAGCGACACCCGCTCGCGCTCTTTATCGAATTTGAGGATCGTCACCTTCACCGTATCGCCAATCGAGAGCAACTCACTGGGGTGGCTGACGCGCCCCCATGACAAATCGGTGATGTGAAGCAATCCATCGATACCACCCAGGTCGATAAAAGCGCCGTAGTCGGTGATGTTCTTCACGACCCCGATCGTCTGGAGACCTTCCTCGAGATTGGCCAAAGTCTCCCGCTTGAGTTCGAAACGCTCCTCTTCGAGCAACACTCGGCGAGAGAGCACAATATTGCCCCGCTTTCGATTCAACTTGATGATTTTCAGATCAAAAGTTTGGCCAATGAACTGATCGAGATTCCGTACGGGCCGAAGATCCACCTGGGAACCTGGGAGGAACGCTTTGAGACCGATATCGACGGTAAGGCCCCCCTTGATTCGTGCAATTACACGGCCCGGAACCGTCTCCTCGCTATCGTAGGCACGGGTGATTTCATCCCAGACTTTAATTCTATTGGCTTTATCTTTTGAGAGGATTATCCGTCCGTCTTCGTCCTCCCGGGCCTCGACATAAACCTCCACGATATCGCCCGTCGAAAGGTTCCTTCCCCCATCGGGAAACTCGCGGCGCGAGACAAACCCTTCGGATTTATAACCGACATCGACGAGAAGATAATCGCTATCAACCCGGACCACCCGGCCTTTGACAATTTCTCCGTCTTTAATCGGATCGAGTGTCGATGCATACAAGGATTCCATCTGCTCGGGAGAGAGTGTATCGGGATCCTGATCCAGGAGAGCTGACTGGAGCGCTACGGCGGATTCTTCGCTGTCATCTTCTGCCAGCGAGGAAGAAGGATTTTCTGTCATTCGATTACTTCACCTCGTACAAAAACGGGAAAAGACCTCTTCCACCGTCCGAAGCCCCTAACCC
>JAPYQX010000137.1 GCA_029937135.1 Nitrospinota bacterium | reverse complement strand
GCCGTCGAGATCCTCGATATAGATAACGAGGCCCCCCTTATTCGCCCCCTGGGTGATGGGGACGGGCTCCGAAATCACACGGACGCCCTTGGCCGTGAGGTCGGCGTGCATCTCCCTTAAATTTTCCACGTTGTAGGCGACGTGGGCGCTGCCGACGTTGTTCGTCGCCGTATCGATCTTGACGCCCTTCGCCCCGGTGTACTCGATCAGCTCGATGGGGTAGCCGCCGCCCTTGACGTAGATGATGTGGAGCTCGGCTCCGGGGATTCCCGTCACGGCCTCGCAGTAGTCCCGGGGGCGGTGCAGGTCGCTCATCACCTCGAAGCCCAGCTTATCGCAATACCATTTCGCCGCCGCCTCGACATCGGCCACGGTGAAGCTCGTATGATTAATCTCGACCAATCCCATGAGTGATCTCCCCCATCATTTTATTTCAAAGAAAAAAAGGGCGGGGCGCAGGCCCCGCCCTCGATGAGTCTCGAAGCGTATCAGGCGATGACGCCGAGCGCTTTCTTCACCGCCTCGACGACGTTGCCCTCGTTCGGGAGGACGTAATCTTCAAGCTCCACCTCAAAGGGTATCGGCGCGTTGAGGGCCGCCACCCGTCCGATCGGGGCGTCGAGATAGTCGAAGGCCTCCTCCTGAATCGAGGCGGCGATCTCGGCGCCCACGCCGCTCCTCAGATGCCCCTCCTCGACGATGACGCAGCGGTTCGTCTTGCGGACGGACTCGGCCAGCGTCGCCGTGTCGAGCGGAGCGACCGTCCTCGGATCGACCACTTCGGCGCTGATTCCCTCGCTGGCCAGCAGTTCCGCGGCGCGGAGGCAGTTTTGCACCTGATAGCCGATCCCGATGAGGGTGATGTCGCTGCCCTCGCGCTTCACGGCCGCCTGCCCGAAGGGGACGATGTGCTCGCCCTCGGGAACGGGACCCTTCGTCTTGTAGAGCATCTTGTGCTCGCAGAAGAACACCGGGTTATCGTCCCGGATGGCCGACTTGAGCAGGCCCTTTGCGTCCGCCGGGTCACTCGGGCAGGCCACCTTGAGACCGGGAACCTGCATGAACCAGGCTTCTAACACCTGGGAGTGCGTCGGGCCGTACTGCACGCCCCCGCCACCCGGGGTGCGCACGACGAGCGGAATGCTGAGCTGGCCGCCCAGCATATAGCGCAGCTTCGCCGCCTGATTCACCAGGGGGTCCATCGCCAGCATGATGAAGTCCATGAACATGATTTCGATCACCGGGCGGTAGCCGGCCATCGCCGCGCCGACGCCCGCGCCGACGAAGCCGAGCTCGCTGATCGGCGTGTCGCGAACCCGGGCGCCGCCGAATTTATCCTTCAGGCCCTTCGTGACGCCGAATACGTAGGCGAGTTCGACATCCTCGCCCAGACAAATCACTTTCTTGTCGCGTTCCATTTCCTCGTGGAGCGCTTCGTTCAGGGCGTCCACATAATTAATTTCGCGCATGGGTTATTCTCCCGCCTGTCAGGCGTAAACGTCTTCGAGGGCCGACTCCAGCGTGGCCTTCGGAGAGTTTTGTGCAAACTCGGACGCCGCTTCCATCTCATCGCGCACATCCTTTTGATGGGCTTCTTTATCGGTCTTGGACATCTTGAGAAGTTTCTCCGTCAGGAGGAGCGGGTCGCGCTTTCTCCACTCGTTCACCTCCTCCTCCGTCCGGTAGGGACCGAAATGGGGGTCTCCCCGCGAGTGGCCGAAGAAGCGGTAGGTCTTCGCCTCGATGAGAGAGGGTCCGTCGCCGTTCCGGGCCCGCTCGACGGCTTCCCGCGTCGCCTCGTGGACCGCCACCACGTCCATGCCGTCCACGGTGACGCCGGGGGCGTTGTAGCCCTGGGCGCGGGCGGAAATATCCTCGACCGCGGTGGAGCGCCCGACGCCGAAGCTCACGGCGTAGCCGTTGTTCTCGCAAAAGAAAATGACGGGCAGCTTCCAGATGGCGCACAAATTCATCGACTCGTGAAAGCTGCCCTGATTCGAGGCCCCGTCGCCGAAGAATACGACGGCGACCTGCCCCTTGCCCTCTATCTGGTAGGCAAGGCCCATGCCGGCTGCCATTGGCATGTTGGCGCCCACGATGGAGTGCGCCCCGTAGTGGCCCACCGAGATGTCGGCGATGTGCATCGAGCCGCCCTTGGCCCGGCAGAGCCCGTTCGCTTTGCCCAGCAGCTCGGCCATCATTTCGTTGAGCCGGGTGCCCTTGGCGATGGAGTGGCCGTGGCCCCGATGGGTGGTCAGGATCGCATCTTCCCTGTTCAGGGCGCTGCAAACCCCCACCGAGCAGGCTTCCTGGCCGATGCTCACGTGGACAGCGCCCTTGATCAGGCCCGCCATGAAGAGTTCGTCCGCCTTCTCCTCGAAGCGGCGGATGCGGAGCATATCGTGGTACATCTCATGAAGGCGCTTTTTAGTAAGTGATTTCGCCTTTTTCGCCACAGCGCTTCCTCCCGGGGATCTCCCCCAATCGGTTCAAATCGTCGGTGTCTCGATATAACTATAGCTATCACAGGGGTTCGGCCCGTTCAACGGCTGGCGGGCGATTCGCCCGCCAAACAGGATGCCTGGCGGGTTGCCAGGCAAGATAAAAAGGGAGGCGCACCTTATTTCTTCATCCGGTATGTCTTATTTTTCCACCCGGTATCTGAGGAATATTTCCTCCCCCTCGCGGCGGACATCCTCCAGTTTCAGGCGCATGAACCGGGCCGCCGGGAACCCCTCGCCGTCCAGGAGGGTGGGCGCTCCGGCGCCGCCCGCGAGGAGGGGCGTCACGGTGACGTGAAGGGCATCCACCAGCCCTGCCTCGGCAAACATCCAGTGGACCCCGCCGCCGCCCTCAAGGAGAATCCGCTCAAACCCCCTCCCTGCCAAATAATCCACAATATCGGCGGCTGCAACCTCCCGCCCGCCCAGGGCGGCGACCTCGGCCCGGCCCCTCGCCGCCTCCGAGGCAGCGCAGGCCGCCCCCTCGTGGGTGAGGATCAACCTCGATACTTCATCTGAATCAAACCACGACAGCGTTTCGGGTATTTTCCCGGTTGAGGTAACGACCGCGTTCGCGGGTTGACGGGGAAGTCCTTTTTCCACGCGGGAGGCGATGAGGCCCGGATCGCTCACCAGAGCGGGGCACCGGGCCTGGCGGAGGGTCTCCCCTCCCCAGACGATGACATCGGCTCCGGCCCGTAGCCGGTCCATTTCCCGGCGATCAGCTTCCGTTCCCATGGAAATCCGCTCGCCAAAGGCGCCGGCGATCTTGCCGTCCAGGGTGATCGCCATATTGACGAATACGTGAGCCAACTCTCTTCCCCTTGTTCTCGCGGCGCGGCGCGACTAAAATCCAGGGTACTTTGCCGGATAATGAGGCGCACAGGAAGTGCCAGAAAATTGAGGCGATAGCGGCCCCGCGAACCCCAAGGAGCGACTTTCGATGGGCGAATTCGATCAGACGGTGGTACTCCCCGAGTTGACCATTCAAAAGCTCAACATCGGCCCCTACAGCAACAACGTCTATATTTTGACCTGCAAAGTGACAAAGGAGTGCGTCATCATCGACACATCCCACTCCGCGGAGCCGATACTGGCCGCCTGCGAGGGCGCGGTCCCCAAATATATCCTTCAGACTCACTGCCACGGGGACCATATCGACGCGCTCGACGAGGTGCGCAAGCAAACCGGCGTCCCGATGGGCCAGCACCCCGAGGATACCAAGGAATTCGGGACCCGGCCCGATTTCGCGATAAATGACAGAGATACCGTTTCATTCGGAAAGATTTCCCTGCGAGCCATCCACACACCGGGCCATTGCCGGGGGATGCTGATGTTTCTCTATCCGGGTCACTGCGTGTGCGGCGACACGATTTTTCCGGGAGGACCCGGAAAAACCTGGAACCACGATCAGCTTCTTCAATCCATCGGCACCATCAAGGAAAAGGTGCTCACCCTTCCGGACGAGACGGTGCTTTATCCGGGGCACGGTGCCAATTCCACGGTCGCGGCCAGCAAAAAAGAGGTCGCCGCCTTTGAAGCGGCGGGGAGGCCGAAAGCTGGGGAGTTCGGGGATGTCATCTGGGCCGGGTAGCGAAAAAGGAGAATTTAAATGAGCGGCAATAACATCGGTTTTGACCACGTTCATCTCGTCTGCAGGGACCCCAACGCGGTCGCCCAGTGGTTCGTCGATAAGCTCGGCGGCGAGATGGGGAACAACTACGAAATTCACGGAGCCCCCCAGATACATGTCGCCTTCGAGGGCGCCACGGTCATCGTCCGGGGCCAGCGGACCGGGGAAAGCGCCGGAGACAAGGGCGGCCTTCAGTACGGGACGGATCATTTCGCCTTCCGCGTGAAGCAGAATTTCGATGCCTACTGCACCGAACTCAAGAAAAACGGGGTGAAATTCACGATGGAGCCCACCCAGTTCAACCCCACCACCAAGATCGCATTTATCGAGTCGCCCGAAGGGATTGCCATCGAACTCGTCTACAAGGCGTGATGCGATGAATCCTGGATATTGAGAAGACGATGGAAAGAATGATTGCTCTCTCAAAAATGGGAAGCTGGAAATCGGCTATGGAACGCTTCGCCCTGGCGGCAATCTGGGCGATTTTCCTGGCCATCGCTCCGGCCGTCGAAGCTGCCGCGCCCGCCGGAGAAGGCGAGTCTGTCCCGCCGCCGCCCCTCGGGCTCGATGAAGTGCCAGTGCCCGAGGACAACCCGATGAACCCGGCCAAGATCGAGCTCGGCCGGCGGCTTTTTTTCGAGAAACGCCTTTCCGGGGACGGGACCGTCTCCTGCGCCACCTGCCACAACCCCAGACGGGGATTCAGCAACGCCCGCCAGTACGGAATCGGCATCGGCGGGCGAATCGGCCTCAGGAACCCGCCCACCATCCTCAACGCCGCCTACAACGACCATCAGTTCTGGGACGGACGGGCGAAGAGCCTCGAGGAGCAGGCCCGGGGCCCGATGCTGCACCCCGCCGAAATGGGCGGCGACGAGGCAAAAATCATCCAAACCCTCAGGGCCCTGCCCGCCTACCGCGTATCGTTCCGGAAGGCGTTCGGCAGCGAAAAAATCACGCTCGACCGCGTGACCAAGGCCATCGCCACCTTCGAGCGCACCCTCCTCTCGGGAAACTCCCCCTTCGACCGTTGGTTCTTCGGCGAGGAGAAAAACGCCATCTCCGCCGCCGCCGCGCGAGGGTTCGGAATCTTTCGGGGGAAAGGGAACTGCGTGAAGTGCCATCTTGTGGACTCGTTCAGCGCGCCCCTCACGGACCACAAGTTTCACAACGTCGGCGTTGGCGCGGACGGAAAGCCCCCCCATATCGGCCGCGGGAAGATATCGAAGCTCCCGCGCGACCGGGGAAAATTCAAAACACCCACGCTGAGAGACATCTCCAAAACCATGCCCTACATGCACGACGGCAGCCTGAATACGCTTGAGGAGGTCATCGACTACTACGACCGGGGCGGCCTCGCCAATTCGAATCTCGACCCCGACATGAAACCGCTCAAGCTCACCCAGCTGGAAAAAAGCGACATGCTCGCGTTTCTCATGTCCCTGGACGGCGATCTCCCCCCGATCCGCGCCCCGAGGTAGCCTCCTTTGTTCGAGAAGGTCCTGCTCGCCCTCGCGCTCTTTTGCGCCGCCGTGGCCCTCGGCCCGCCGCCCATGGCCGCGCCGCTAAACACCGCCGCCGGGAAGCCGCCCATGAGCAAGGCGCAACCCACGGTAAAAGCACGGCCCGGCTCACCCGAGAAAAAAACCGACGGAGCATCTAAAACCAACGCCCCCGGCGAAGGAAAGAAATCCCCGTCTGGTAAGGCCCTATCTGAAAAAGTCCCGGTGAAAAAAGCCCCGCCGGGAAGAGCCCCGCCTGAAAAGACCTCCGCCACTCCTCCTGCCCCAATCCCCGCAACCTCGGAGGCCGGAAAAAAGATTTTCGCGGATAAAGGCTGCGGCGGCTGCCACGCCACCTCCGGGCCGGAAAAGCGGATTCCCGTCACCGAGCGGGCGAATATCAAGGGGCCCTCTCTTTGGTATGCGGGCAGCAAGTTCCGCCCCGGCTATCCGGCGAAATGGCTGGCAAGTCCGAAAGCGTTCCGGGGCGTTCTCCACGGAACGATGAAAAAGGGGGTCACCCCCCACCCCGGACTTTCCCCCGATGAGGCAAAAGCCGCCGGGGCCTATCTGGAGAGCCTCCGCGACGCGGAGATGCCCTCGGGGGTGGTTCCGAGCTGGAAGAAAATCCCGAGGCGGGTGCTCCGCAGGGCGAGAATACTGTTTCAGAAAAAACAGCCCTGCTACGCCTGTCACCGGGTAAAGATCCGAAAAACCGTCTACCGGACACCCATCAAGCTCGGCGGCTTCAGCGGCCCTCATCTCATCGACGCGGGCCTCAGACTCCGGCCCGATTTCATCGCCGCTTTTTTAAAAAACCCGGCGCGCTACAACCCCAACGGGCGGATGCCCATCTACAGCGACAAGGCGTTTACGCGGCTGAGCGAAAAAGACATTATCGGATTGGCCGCCTACATCTCGACCTTCAAAGAGAAACCATGAAAAAGATCGCGCTGGCCACCGCCATTTTCTTTTCGAGCGTGGGCCTACTAAACACGGGAGCTGCGCACGAGGCCGGGGTAACCGCCCCGTCCGGGAAGGTCACCAACATCGGGGCCGCTCCGCCCCTTGTTACCCCAAGCGCGGCCGCCCTGAACGGGGCCGCCGACAATTTCAAGTGGTACTGCATCCAGTGCCACGGCCCGCGCGGGGACGGCAGGGGGGTGAACAACCACCCCGCCGCGAAGCTCCCCGTCAGCCCCCGGAACCTGACCGACGGAAAGGACATGGCCCAGTTCTCGGACGAAGATATGTTCCGCACCATCACCCGGGGCGGCGGCGCAAACGATCTCTCCGCCATCATGCCCCCCTGGGGCAATGTGTTCTCCGAGAGTGAAATCCGCGCCCTGGTCGGCCATGTCCGGAAACTGTGCAAATGCCTGTTTGACCCCAGGGCGAAGGAGTTGGCGAGTAGAGAGGACGGACTTGTGCCAGAGGAAAAGGAAAAATCGACAGGACGCGATCAAAAACTTTCGACTCCAAAGCCTCCGACTCCAAAGCCTCCGAATCAAAAAACCGCGGCAGAAGAATCTTCGATTCAAAAGACCTCGATTAAAAAACCCGGGGCCGAAAAGACCGCGCCTCAAAACACCGTGACGGAAAATCCAGTGGTGAAAAAGGACCCCTCGCGTTGAGACCGCGCCGCGGAAAAACCTTCGGCCTCCTGATTGCGCTGGCTCTCTCGCTCGGCTACCCGCCCGGGGCGGCCCGCGCCGCAGGGGATCGGATCCTCGTCACCAACACCCGGGAGGGGACGCTGACCGTCATCTCGCGCGACACCCACGAGGTGATCAAGACCCTCCCCGCCGGCCGGAAACCCAACCGGCTCGCCCTGGCCCCCGGCGGGCGCCGCGCCTATATCATCAACGACGGCCGGAAGTTCGTCCGTATTTTCGACACCCGTGAGCTGCGTTTCACGGGCCGCATCAGGGCCGGGCGGGACCCCTACAACAT
>JAPYQX010000136.1 GCA_029937135.1 Nitrospinota bacterium | reverse complement strand
TCTTCAGGGACGACCCGCCGGAGGTGGCGAGCGGGGAGCGCTCCCGCGAGGGGGAGGGGGAGCGTCCGCATCCTCTTGCCCGGATCGCCCGGGAGGGGAATTTCTGGTGGCTCATCGGCAGTTTTTGGATCTGCGGGTTCACGACGGCGGGTCTCATCGAAACGCACCTGATTCCCTATGCCGAGGATATTCACATCGACACCTTCACGGCCGCCACGGCTTTCGGAACGCTCGGGGCGTTCAACGCGCTGGGGACTCTCATCTCGGGGGCGATCTCGGATCGCTGGGGACATAAAAGGCTTTTGGGCTGGATTTACGTGGGACGCGCGGCTTCGCTTTTTTTCCTCATGTTCGTCAGCGATCCGGTGATGCTGTTCGTATTCGCCGTGTCTTTCGGCCTGGTGGATTTCGCGACCGTACCCCCCACCACGGCTCTCTCGACCACCCTTTTCGGGAGCCGGTCGGGCGGCACGGTGTTCGGCCTCGTTTTTCTGAGCCATCAGATCGGCTCGGCGACGGGCGCCTTTGCCGGGGGGCTCGTTCACGACCTGTGGGGAAATTATCTGCCGATTTTTCTGGGATCCGCCATGATCTGCCTCGCGGCGGCGGGGATGAGCTGGGCAATCAAGGATGAGCCGATGCCGGCCTTCGCCGAACCGGCGGCCAGCTGAACGGGCCCGTTACGCAGTCGGTTGAACGGATGCTTGAGTGGCCGGTTGGCTACCGATTGAGCCAGCGGCCCTGACATACCGGCGGGATTCGCCTACCATGCGGCTTGCCATAAAAAGAGGATTTGTCCTGACCGGGAGAGGAAAATGACGAAATTAGTCACGGTGGCCGAGGCCGCCGGGTTGATCAAGGATGGGGATGCTATCTCAACGAGCGGGAGCCTCCTCCACCGCGCGCCCTCGGCCCTTCTTCACGAGCTGGCCCGCGCCGGGCGGAGGAATCTCACCCTCATCAAACCCTCGCCGGGCTACGACGCCGACCTCCTTTGCGCGGCGGGCGCTCTGGGCCGGGTCCTGAGCGGCATCGTCACCTTCGAGGCCAGCTACGGCCTCGCCCCCAACTACCGGCGGTCCATCGAAAAGGGGCTTGCCGGGCTCACCGAACACGCCTGAGCGAGTATTCTCGCGGGGCTGCGGGCCGCAGCCTACGGCAACCCATTTCAGCCCCTGCGCGGGTTCAAGGGAAGCGATATCCCCGAGCGCAGCGGAATCCAGACCATCGAGGACCCCTACACCGGGGAGACGCTGTACGCCATTCCCGCGCTCCAGCCCGACTGGGCGATTATTCACGTTCACGAAGCCGACGAGGATGGGAACGCGCGCATCTACGGCCCGCGCTATTTCGATATCGAAATGATACGCGCGGCGAAGGGGGTCATCCTCACCGCCGAGGATATGGCGCCCATCGAACGTTTTCGCGAGGAGCCCGAGATGACGGCCATTCCCGGTTTCCTGGTGACCGCCGTCGCTCATGCGCCGGGGGGGGCCGCGCCCTGCAGCTGCTCGCCGGCCTACGGAGTGGACGAGGCGAGGATGCGCCGCTACATGGAGGTTTCCCGAACAGTGGACGGTCTTGCCGGATATTTGACCGAGGCGGAAGCGCTTTTACAGGCGGAGGCCGCCAAAATTAGCGGACCGGCGGGATGAATAAATGACTTTGGAAACGGAAAGCGAAATTCAGGCCGCGCGTACGGCGGCGGATCAGATGGCCGTCTGTCTCGCGCGGGAGCTTCACGAGGGCGAGCGCGTTTTTCACGGTGTGAACTCGCCGCTTCCGATGGTGGCGATTTTTCTCGCCAAAAAGCTGCATGCGCCCGGCAGCGTTCTCATCGAGGTGGCCGGCTCGGTGGACCCGAGGCCCGACCGGCTCCCATTCAGCACGAACGATCCGGCGCTGTGCCAGGGAGCGGCGGCGATCTTCTCGAACGCGGACGCCTACGATCTTTTCGCGCGCGGAGGCATCGATCTCATGTACCTGGGCGGCGCGCAGATCGACAAGGCGGGCCGCGTGAACATGAGCTACATCGGCGAGCCGTCCGCCCCCAAGGTTCGCCTGCCCGGCGGCGGGGGCGGCTCGGTCGTCATGGAGCAGGCCCGGCGGATCGTGATCTGGCGGGTGGTGCACGACCGGCGCACTTTTGTCGAGAAGGTGGATTTCGTCACCCAGTCGGGCAACCTGACACGGGTGGTGACTCCACTGGCCGTGATGGAGATGCGCGAGGGCGGGCTTGAGCTCAAGAGCGTTCATCCGGGCATTTCGGTGGAAGAGGTGACCGGGCGGACGGGTTTTCCGTTCGATTTGAGGGGCGAAATACCCGAGACAGCCCCGCCTGCGAAAGATGAACTCGTCGCCCTCGCCGAAATCGATCCCGATGGCGTGCGCTACTCCGAGTTCGCCGCGCTTCGCCGGGCGCCACGCTAGCCGAGCGGGCGCGGCTGGAGGATATATGAGCAAGCTGATATCTCTCCCGGAGGCCGCCGGCCTCGTCCGGGACGGCCAGATGATCGCGCTGGGAGGTAATTCACTCTCGCGCACACCCTCTGCCTTCGCCCGCGAGCTTGTGCGACAGGGCCGCCGGGGTCTCACCCTGATCAAAACGGCGGGGGCCTACGAGATCGATCTCCTCTGCGCGGCGGGGGCGGTGGCCGAGGTGCGGTCGGGCTACATCGGCTACGAAAACCTCTACGGCATGGCGCCCTCCTACCGGCGGGGGGTCGAGAGCGGAGAAATCCGGGTGGTGGAGCACGCCTGCTACAGCGTGATCGCGGGCCTTCGCGCCTCGGCCTACGGGCTTCCGAGCCAGCCGGTCTCAGGGTTCGACGGCTCGGACACGCCCGCGCTTTCGGGGTTTCTCCAGGTCGAGGACCCCTACACGGGGAAGAGCGTTTACATGATCCCCAAAATCCGGCCCGACTGGGCGGTGATCCACGTTCAGCACGCCGATGCGGCCGGCAACGCGCGGATCGACGGGGGCCCGTTCGAGGATGTGCTCATCTCCCGGGCCTCGGAAGGTGTCATCCTCACCGCCGAGCGCATCGCCCCAACGAAATTTTTCGAGGACAAACCCGAGCGGACGAATATACCGGGTTTCATGGTGGACGCGGTGGTCCACCTGCCCGGCGGGGCGGCCCCGGCGTCGTGTTATCCGCTCTACGATACCGACGAGGGGGCCGTGGCCGCGTTTCTCGAGGCCTCCACCAGCACCGACGCCAGCCCCGAATCGCTCCGGGATCATTTGAGGGATTGGGAGGAGCGCGACCATCGGACGGCGGAGGCGCGCGACTATCGGCAGACGGAAAAAACCGAATGAGCGGCGGCGATTTTCAAAATTCCAAAACCGTCCGGCGGGACTCCGATACCGTCCGGGCGATGCTCCTAGAATTCCGGCGCATCGCCGTGGTGGGCCTCTCGCCCAAGGAACAACGGCCCAGCCATTATGTGAGCGTTTACATGAAGCGAGCGGGCTACGAGATCGTTCCCGTCAACCCCGGTCACGATGAACTCCTCGGCGAGCGGTGCTATCCGCGGCTCTCCGCCCTGCCCGAGCCCCCCGAGATGGTGAATGTTTTCCGGCGGAGTCGTTTCGCGGGCGGGGTGGTGGACGAAGCCATCGCCGCCGGGGCGAAGGCGGTATGGCTCCAAAAAGGGGTTGTCGACGAGGAAGCCGCGGCCCGCGCCGAGAGGGCGGGCCTCAAGGTCGTCATGGATCTCTGAATCATGGTAGAGCACCGCCTGTACGGCGGCCCGCTGGTTTTGTCCTGAGCTGTCTCATTCAAACGAATTTTCAGGCCCCTTTCCAGGTTCATCCCGGCCCACCCGCTCAAACGGAATTCAGGCCCCTTTCCGAAGGCGCGCGGTCTCCTCCTCATCGATTTCGAGCGTCGCGGGATCGAGCGCCACGCCGTAGTCGCGCCGGGCCGATTCGATTGAAATGATTTCGTCGCGCACTTCCTCGCGGATCAGATCGGCGGGCCGCAGTCTCGGGTCCCCGTACCCACCGCCGCCCGATGCGGTCATTTCGATAACCGCGCCGTCCGCGTCCGGGATGATTTCGTGTCCCTTGGGCCATCGTTCCCGGCCGTCGGGGTAGGTTAAATGGGCGGTATTGAGGCCGGCGGGTTTGCCGCCGAAGAGGCCGAACGGCTCCTCTCCGGCCTCGGTCTGCTGGCCGAACATGATGACCTTGGCGTCCTGGCCCAGGATTGTCCACTTTGATCGAACCCCGAGGCCGCCGCGCCAGCGGCCGGGGCCCGCCGAGTCAATCTCGAATTCGAAGTGATGAAGGCGGTGAGGGGTCTGGACCTCGTGCATCTCGGGGTCCTGCGCGGTCATCGCCCCGCCCGTCATCACCGTGCCCAGATGGGCGGAACCATCGAGGCCCTCGGTGCCTCCCGAACCCCCCTTCATCGCGAACAAGAAGAAATCGACGTAGCGGCGGCCGCTCCGCCTGTCGTTGCCGCTCGACATTCCCCAGTAGCACTTGTTCCATCCGGCGGTGACGCTGCGGGGAATCGCTTGGGCGAGCGCCTTCACGGCGGCCTCCCATATCTGGTGGGTGAGGTGGTTGCCGTAGCTGGTGGCATGGGGAAACTCGGCGTTCAGCATCGAGTTCTCGGGGAAGATCATTTCAAGGGGCCGGAGTATCCCCGCGTTGTGCGGAATCTGCGGATCGACGTTCATCAGGACGGCAATCATCAGGCCGCTTGTCGCGGCGTGAAGCGGCGCGTTCGCGTAGCCGGGCGTCGGGCCCGCCGAGCCCGTGTAGTCGAATTTGATCGAATCGCCCTCGATGGTGACCGTGCAGACGACCTTGTGGCGGACGCCCTCCTGATGGCCGTCGTTGGCGAGGAACGACTCGCCCCGGTAGACGCCGTCGGGCATGGCGGCGATCTCGCTCCGCATGATCCGCTCGGCGCCGTCGATGATGTAGTCCATATGGCGGTCGAAGACATCGCGGCCGTAGTGTTCCAGCACTTCGAGGACGCGCCGCTCACCCACGTTGCAGGAACCGGCGCAGGCCTTTGCGTCCTCGGCGACGATATCGAGGCGGGTGTTGGCGAAGAGAAAGTCCCAGACATCCCGGCGGAGCTTCCCGCCCTCCCACATTTTCAGCGGCGGCACCCGAAGGCCCTCGTGCCAGATTTCGGTGGCGTCGGGGTTGTAGCCGCCAGGGGCGCCCCCGCCCAGGTCCGCCTGATGGGCCTTGCAGGCGGCCCACGCGACGAGCTCGCCCCCAAGAAAAATGGGTTTGAACACGCCCAGATCGTTGATCTGGTTTCCGGAGCGGTAAACGTCGTTGTGGAAAATCACGTCGCCCGGCCCGATGTCGTCCCCGAAATATTCGATGCAGGCCTTGAGCGAGGGCTGAAGGGCGAAGCCAAGGAGGGCGGTGTATTCTGTTTGCTCGAGCATGTCGCCGTTCGCCCAGTAGATGCCAGTGGCGAAATCCCGGCCTTCCGAGAGGATGGGCGAGCGGGTGGTGTGAAGCAGGGTGAGGGCCATCTCCTCGGTGATGGAGCGCAGCCGCCTCTGGAGGACGGAGGCGAGAATGGGGTCGATGGCGTTCACGTTCATCCCCGGCCGCCTCCGGCATCGGAAAGAAAGCGGGCGCGCATCTCCCCGGATTTGGTTTCCGGCCAGATAAAATAGTTGCCCAAGGCGTCGCAGGCGAGTTCGTAATCCTTCAGGACGAGAACGGTCGTATTCGGCCGCTCGACGATGGCGGGCCCGGCGATCCGCTGGCCCGGAATGAGCGCCTGGTAGACATCGGCGGGGAGGCGTCGCGGCTCGCCGGGCAGCCGGATCGGCCGGCGTCCGTGGGGGACTGGCGAGGCGGGCGGCCCGCCGATTTTCAGGACAATGGTTTCCGGGCGGTCCTCCCGGCCACGGGCGCTCATGCGTATCGTGATGCACTCCACGGGCATCTCGCTCGTGGCGTAGCCGTAGAGGGCGTCGTGACGCTCATGAAACCGGCCGAGGATGCCGTCGATATCGGGCGCGTCAATCGCCTCGGCGGGCAGGGGAACGCCGACCTCGTGGTATTGACCGAGATAGCGGATGTCCATCCCCGGCTCGAACCGCATCCGCTCCTCGGGGACCCCCTGCTCGGCGAGGACGGCCCGGCACTGGTCCCGGAGCGCGCCCAGGCGCGTGGCCAGTTCCTCCGGGCCGAACTCCGTGAATCTTGCGCGCCAACTCACCGCGAGATCGTGTTTCAGGTCCGAGGCGAGCATTCCGGCCGCGCAAAATACGGCCGAGTCCCTTGGCACCATGATGAGGGGGATGCCCAGCTCGCGTGCGATATGATTGGCGTGAAGCGGTCCCGCCCCTCCCGCCGCCAGCATCAGAAAATCGCGCGGGTCGAGCCCCCGGCGGATGGTCACCTCGCGGATCCCCGCAGCCATCTGGACGCAGATGAGCTCGTAGATTCCCAGCGCCGCCTCCTCGGCCGGCATCCCCATCGGCTCGGCGACTTCCCGGCTGATGGCCTCGCTGGCGGCGCGTGGATCGAGGCGGACCTTCCCACCGAGAAAATATTCGGGGTCCAGGTAGCCCAGGGCCAGGCAGGCGTCGGTGGCCGTGGGCCTCCGGCCGCCCTGGCCGTAGCAGGCGGGCCCGGGGCTCGCCCCGGCGCTCTCGGGGCCGATGTGGAGAATGCCTCCCCGGTCGGTCCAGGCGATGCTCCCCCCGCCCGCGCCCAGGGTGTGGATGTCCAGCGAGGGTAGGGCGATTCGCTTGCCGCCGAGCCAGTGCTCCTGGGATACGAGCGGCTCGCCGCCCTGGACGAGAGCGACATCGAAGCTGGTTCCGCCCATGTCGGTGACGATGTAGTCCTCGATTCCATGCGGAGCGGCCACCCGGCTCGCGGCGACGGGAGCCGCGGCGGGGCCCGAGAGCAGAGAAGCGGCGGCCCGCCGGGCGGCGACGGGAGCGGTCATGACCCCGCCGTGTGAGCCCATGATGAGGAAAGCGCCTCTGAAGCCGAGCCCGTTGAGTTCGCTGTCGAGTTTCTCCAGGTATTTCTGGATGATGGGGCCGACATAGGCGTTGAAGGCGCAGGTGCTCACTCGCTCAAAGAGGCGAATCTGGGGCAGGAGTTCCGAGGAGACAGTCAGGAACGCCTCGGGGAACACCTCGCGAATGATCTCGGCCGCGCGTTTTTCGTGCGCCGGATTCGCCCAGGCGTGCATGAAGCAGAGCGCGACCGCCTCGGCGCCCCCGTCCCTGAGCCACAGGGCCTCCTCGCGCACGGCGGCCTCGTCGAGGGGTTCGAGTTCGGCTCCGGTCTCATCGAGGCGGCCCGCCACCGTGCGGCGAAGTGCCCGGCGGATGAGGGGTTTGGGCAGGGGCCGCTTGTTGTCGAAGAAATCCTCCCGCCAGCCCCGGCGCATCTCGAGGATATCCCTGAAACCCCGGGTGGTGATGAGGCCGGCCCGGGCGCCGCTCCCGGTGAGGACGGCGTTGGTCGCCACGGTCGTCCCGTGGACAATGAGGCGGGTGTTTCTGAGGAGTTCCCCTGTGGTGACTCCCCGCGCGGCGGCGATTTCCCCGAGACCCCGGATGACCGCCCGCGAGGGGTCCTCGGGCGTCGAGGGGGTTTTATG
>JAPYQX010000484.1 GCA_029937135.1 Nitrospinota bacterium | reverse complement strand
CTCCTTGATTCTCTCAATCAAAATTTCCGCCTCTTCCTCTTGAAGAGGGTCGGGACTGAGGTAGAAGCCGCGGTCCCCGTCGGGGCCCACCTCGACACGCGGTTCGCCCTCCCAGAGGCGACGAATAAATTCCTCTCGCGTGAGGGCAAGAGCGTCTTCATCGATCTCAGCCACCACCTCGGGAAGTGCCTGGCCGAGTTCGTTAGGAAAGCGCCGGTGGACGGAAAGACCGGCGATGCCCGAAATTCGCTCGAGAAGAAATTCCGTGAGTTTTTCGCAGTGGGCCACCTGCGCCTGCTCGCCGCCGTTAAGGTAATACTCAAGGGCAGCCATAAGCCCCGCGATATCTTCGCGACCCACCTTCATCGGCCTACCGATGGCGTAGTTGGGACTTCCCATCATCCGGCAAGCGGCAACAAGTTCCTTCCTTCCGAGTATGAGGCCAGTGCTCTGGGGACCGGCGAGCGATTTTCCTCCGCTGAAAATTACCAAGTCTGCGCCCATCTCCGAGTAGGCCCATAAGTTGTCAGCCGGTGGTAGCTGGGCGGCGGCGTCCACGATGACGGGAACGCTTCGCCTCTTTGCTATCTCGATGACTTTTTCGAGCGGGAGAATATTGGCGCCCAGATATCTACCCGGAAAATACATCACCGCCGCCGTCCGCTCGCCGATGGCTCCTTCGAGCTCCCAGGTGTGGGTTGTGCGTTGATTTCCGATTTCGACCAGCCGGGCACCGGTCTGGCGAATGTTAATGTCGTAGTGGTTTCGCTGAAAGCGATGGATGACGATTTCGTTCTTGAGTCCGTCAATATGGGGCAAGCGGTCCATCTTCGCCGGGTCGGTCCCGGTGATGCAGGCAGCCGTCGTCAGGACGAGCCCGGCCGCCGAGCCGCTCGTGACGTAGGCCGCCTCGTTCCGGGTGAGTTCGGCGATTCGCTCCCCGGCCCGCTCATGGAGCTCCCCCATGTCGAGGTAGGCCCGGCCCGCGTCCTGCATCGCCTCCCACACCCCCGGCGCCATAAGCGACCCTCCCAGGCGCGAGAGGCGTGCGCGCGCGTTGATGATGGTCTTGACACCGAGACGCTCAGTGAATGACGAGTCACTACCCATATCATCCCCCCCCGCTCGCTAAATCATATCAAACAACAATTCTCCAATGGCTTATTGAGTAGAGACATTCTAACATCAAATGAGCGAGATTCCCCATGGGAATTGGGGGGCAACTCCTACCTAGATTGACCTGCCCCCCTCAAACTGGTCCATGATGAATCAGGGGATTTTCAGTATACTTTCGGCATGACCGCCTGTGTATGGCGATTTCCTGTTCAAGCGACCGGGCGTGGAATTTTTATCCTGATTTTCCATGAATAAACAGGATGCAATCTTGGGAGGGAGGGACATGGTCATAGCTAAAAGACCATGGCTTCGGTGGGCTTTTTTCCTTTCGATGCTCCTCGGTCTTGCATGTGAATTGTCGGCAATGGCCTCCCCAAAATCCTACGTTGAGAGGAAAGGTCAATATTCCAGGATGCCTACTTTACAC
>JAPYQX010000135.1:1066-7620 GCA_029937135.1 Nitrospinota bacterium | reverse complement strand
GTCAAGGTCAACGAGGACGGCGGCATCGCCGTTTTAGCCGGCTGCTCGGACCTCGGTACCGGAGCGGCCACGCTCATCGCCCAGGTGGCGGCCGAGGTGCTTGGGGCCGAGATAGACGCGGTCCATGTTCGCATCGCGGACACGGAGACGACCCCATTCGATGCTATCTCGGCTGGAAGCCGCACCACATTTAATATGTGCCACGCAGTGCGCCGAGCGGCGGAGGACGCTCGAGATCAAATATTGGTTCAGGCCGCGAGCATGCTGGAAACTTCTCCCGAGGATCTCGAAATCACCTGTGGGCGCATTACCGTCCGGGGGACACCCGAGCGATCGGTTGGTCTGGCCGAGGCGGCGAACGCCGCGGTCTGGTCGGGCGAGGGGCCGCCAACGGGCCGGGGCGCGTACCGGGGAGTCAACCCGTCCCATGACCCGGCGAATGTGGAAGGCCATCCCGAGCCCTCCCGGCCGGGCCCCGAATTCGCCACTCAAGTGGCGGAAGTCGAGGTCAATATGGAAACGGGAGAAGTCCGGGTGGTCCGAATCGTCAGCGCCCAGGATGTGGGGTTCGCCATGAATCCCCTTTCCCTGTCGGGTCAAATTGAGGGGGGCATCGCTCAGGGATTGGGATTCGCCCTGGCCGAGGAGCTGCCACACGAGGGCGGCCATATCCTGAACGCAGGATTCGAGAACATGCACGTTCCCACTAGCCTGGATTCAGTGGATGTAGTGAATCTCATCGTGGAGTGCACGGATACGGAGGGCCCCTATGGAGCAAAGGGGGCGGGAGAGATACCCCTCATCCCGACTGCGCCGGCGGTGGCGAACGCGATCGCCGATGCCATCCGCGACCCGGGGAACCCAAACCTGAACCGCCTGCCTCTCACCCCTGAATCGGTATTCAAAGCCATCCATTCCAGTGCGGTACTGTTGACCTAAATCTTTTTGATAAGGAGCAACCATGTCCCTCATCGGAAATGTGGAAGATCTGAAATGGGCATTTAACCACGAAGTGGCTCGAACCACCGATTCTCCAATATACATCAATACCCCTATATGGAGGTTCGCGTAATTCTCCTCGAACCAAGCGTATAACCGCCCTATCACGCCCACCACTCCGAGATGGATGAGGGATACCTCATCTACAAAGGAAAAGGCCTCATTCATAACAGCGGTGAGACATTCGAAGTTGAACAAGGAAGCGTTTTGTTAAACCCACGCGGCGGCATGCATCACATGAAAAACATCGGGCAAAAGGAACTCATAGAGTTCAACTTTCGAGGTGGTCGTATGCCTTCGGGTTTCATCATGCCGGAGGGCGACCCACCACCCAATCCTGATCCCGAAACTGTCGACAACTCCAAAATACTCCAGTTCCATACATCCTAGGAAACGTTAAAACCTAGTGAATCAATTCGACACGACCACAGTTAAACAAAAGGGCCTCCCCAAAGTCATCGCTACGGAACATCTCGAAGTGCGGGTTGTCTCTTTGGCGCCTGGGGACCAACCCGATTCTCACCGTCACCAAAACGAGATGGACGAGGCTACCTTAGTCCTTGGGGGGCAGCTCAAGTACTACATTAATGGCGAGGAAGTCGTGGCCGGGCCAGGTGATTTGGGACATGTGCCCGGAGGCTCATGGCATTACGTTAAAAACGAAGGAAGCGAGGACTGTATCATCCTCAACATCTTGGGGGGACGGTTGCCCGTCCGTACCGAATGGCGGTAGCGGGTATCTCCTAAGAAGTCTTATTGGAAGAAGTACATCTATCGGATCTCTTCAAAGAACACGGTGTCTCGTTCGTCTCGGTAACCCAGGCCTTCAACACGACTACCTCAATGGGCAAGCTCACTCTGAACGTTCTGCTCTTGTACTCCGCAAAAATTGGATCTCACCCCATATAAAAGCTTTTGAAGTTTGATGATTTGCACATTCAATCAGAAATTTAAGTTTTAATTGTGGACTTCGCCATGGCTCGCCCCCACTAAACCGACCTCCTAACCCATTCAATCTACTTGGGTTCCACTTTTTTCGGAGCACAGCCTAGCTCGGGCGTACTCCGCGTTAGCCGCGGGGGCTCTTGGCTCTCCTTTTTCCCTGGGGTGTTATTACGGGCGTCAAACCGATCAAAAAGCTACCCATACCTTTCTAAAAACAGTTGGGGATTTCGTTGCTCGAAGAATTTAGAGTAGCGTTTGGGGGCGTATAAATAGGACCAGCTCTGTTTGCTTTTAGGTAGAGAGAATCAAGTAAAATCACCGCAAGCTTCGATGAATTACATCGATTCCATTATCAGTAATATCTTGACATCCAATCGGCAATTTTCTTCCTACATCGAACTCCATTGGTGTTAAATATTTCTGAAGGCGGACTATACGATGCCCTTCATGGTGGAGACCACTGCAGGACGACCAAATATAAGCCTTAAAAACATTCGCAGGAACCCCTGTTCCTGAAAAATAAAATCCACCAAGCCAATTCCGCGCCTCCAAGCAACCAGCTTCGGCAGATTTAAGAAATAATTTTGCGGCTTGGACATCATTCTTCTCAATACCAGTTCCATAAAAATACGATTTTCCAAGAGATACATATTCACAAGGAAGTGTCCGTTGCTTTGGCAAATCCTTGAAGACCATCCCAAATAGTATAAAGGCCACTCCCACCAGCAAGTGGGCTATGGGGTAATTTTCGTCTGAGCTAAGAAAATTCATGATCATATTCCTGTTAAAATCTGCCTTAATTTATACTGGAATTATGCGGCAACGTTCTCTATTTGACGTTATCACCTTTCATCGCCCCCCCCGGTCCGAAAACCCCACCCGGGGAGCGTGTAGGGCATGCTGAGGGGGGTCCCAACAGGCGCGGTTCTTTCCGTCGGTGGGGCGATTCTAGTGAATTTGAAATAGGATGTAATTCAAGGGCGACCTGCTCTCTCAAATGTCGGACCATTTTGATGACCTACTAATCCCAACTTAGTAGATCTTCCCTATTTTTCCTTTGAGACAAAGGGAATATCAAAAAATACCCGCATTAATAAGTGAATAATAAGGCAGGAAACCGCTGTGTGCCGACAAAATTTGGGCCTTTGAAAAGTTAATACCATAAATTTGCTTAAAAAATTCAGTCTAAATAGGAATTTAAGATTCAATCGTATAATTGGACCGAACACCACCTTCCATTTCGTTCATCCAGAACTCCTAGGTGTATAATTCAGATGAATTTTGAACAGGACGACACTTGACCGAGCACTTACAGGATATCCATGAGCACAACAACAAAAATTTATGAGCTTTTCCCTTTTGATAACACCTACGCCAGGCTCCCGGAACACTTTTATGCGCGGGTGAATCCGACACCTGTGACCAAACCGGGTCTTGTTAAGATAAACGGCCCGCTCGCCAGCCACCTTGGCCTCGACCCGGCCTACCTTGCTTCGCCGAATGGCATTGAAATCCTCGCTGGAAACCGCGTTCCTGAAGGCTCAGAGCCTCTCGCATTGGCTTATGCCGGGCACCAGTTTGGCGGTTGGGTTCCGCAACTAGGCGACGGGAGGGCGCTTCTTCTTGGTGAGGTGACCGATGCCGATGGCTTACGCCTCGACATCCAACTCAAAGGATCAGGACCAACGCCGTTCTCGCGTATGGGTGACGGACGGGCTTGGATAGGGCCAGTGTTGCGCGAATATGTAATTAGCGAAGCGATGGCCGCGCTATCTATCCCGACGACGCGCGCGCTTGCTGCCGTTACAACAGATGAGACAATCATTCGGGAACAAACACTTCCAGGTGCTGTACTTACACGGGTCGCGAGCAGCCACATCCGGGTGGGTACATTCCAATTTTTTGCCGCACGCCAAGACGTACAAGGACTTCGATTGCTGGCCGACCATGTGATCGACCGACACTATCCTGAGGTGCGCGAGGCAGATAATCCTTACTTAGCGCTCCTCGAAAGCGTGATCGCACGGCAGGCAACACTGATAGCCAGATGGATGGAGATAGGTTTCATCCACGGCGTTATGAATACCGACAACATGGCTATTTCTGGCGAGACGATCGACTTTGGTCCATGCGCCTTCATGGACAGCTACCATCCGGACAAGGTCTTTAGTTCAATCGATCACATGGGCCGCTACGCTTATAACAAGCAACCAGAAATCGCTCATTCGAATCTCGCATGCTTTGCCTCGGCTATCCTACCTCTCATCAACGATAACGAAGAGACAGCAATCGAAGCGGCAACAGGCACAATCAACTCTTTTTCCGACCATTTTAATGCTGCCTGGTCTTCTGGCCTCAGGGCGAAGATCGGGCTTGCAGAAGAGGAAGCCGGTGATTTTGAGTTGGCACAAGATCTTCTACACCGGATGGCCCTTAACCAAGCCGACTTTATGCTCACCTTCCGGAGGCTTTGCGACCTACCTGGACGGACAGAACAAAACAGCGCCCACACAGAAGCATCCGTCCGCGACCTCTTTCATAATCCGGAGTCTTTCGACGGATGGGTGGCGGATTGGCGTGCCCGGCTTAGAAGAGAATCACGGGGCGATTTCGAAAGGCAGGCTGCTATGCGGGTGGTCAATCCCGCCTACATTCCACGTAATCACCTGGTCGAAAAGGTGATTACAGCTGCACTTAGCGACGATTTCGAGCCGTTCGAAAATCTGCTTGCGGTACTGTCTCGTCCCTTTGACGATCAACCGCAACACGCCGCCTACCAGGACCCGCCTCGGCCGGAAGAATTAGTACACCAGACGTTCTGTGGAACTTAAGGTGTGCATGTCGAGTTACTAATTCACCTCACAAATGAGCTGAATAAGCCTTTGAGGCTGTGATTCGCAATAATTAGATTATCTGAATATTCAATACCTTTGAAATCGCAGAACAACCCCATTCAAACAAGAATTTCAGACTTGATCGCCAAATTGATAGAACGGGGAGCTATTTAGTTTGAGAGTACAATTCCAGGAAGGGGATCGGCTATTTTTTCGACGTCCCAGTAGAACTAAGAACATCACCTCTTTACCATTAGCGTGAGGCTCAAAAAAAGAAATCACTTCATCATCGTAGAAGGTCAGGCCCGAAGCGGCTAGTCTTTGAGAATAGGCCCCAAGGTAGAGCTTTCCTCCCATTATTCCTGCCTCAAGCTGCGCTGCCCGGTATCCCCTGTTGCCGAATACGCTTTGAACTTTTTCAAGATTACTCAGAAAATAGACATTGACCGAAGCGTCGGCAGCGAGTTCTTGACCCAGTCCCAGAACACCTGCTTCGCGGCGAAAATTTCCCTCTTTTAATAGAACAAGAGTGTCCTGACGGCGATCGAAAAAATAAGATCCGGCGCGTAGTCCATCGACAGCGTTTACAATTAAATAGATTTCGTTGAGAGCAGGCAGACCACTAGGAAGAAAATCAGCAGGAATGACTCGGGTCGCCGAATGCAACATGATGGATAAATCCTCAAAATCAATCGAGAGGTCATCAAACCGCCTCGCCGATCCCCTGCGCAATATCACATCATCAATGGAATCACTAGAAAGTTTGCCTTCAATTAACGCGAAATTTCGATATCCCTTTTCGCTCAAGGATTTATTTGATGCAGGGAAATTCCGAACTTTTTCATTTAGGAATTTTTTCTGCATTCGAGCGCCAATCGAGAACATCATTCTCTCCCCGCAAAGTTGAGGGGTCGTGAATTTTTCGAATTTCAGGACAATCAACAGGGCTTGCCGAAAGGGGTGTGATTTTAAAATTAACCGAGTCAATTCTACTGGCTTCGACCTGAATTGGGTTTCTTTCTCCTAGTTCCATGACAGCTAGCGAAACCTCATCCCGGGTGTCCAATCCCAAAAGCGTGTTCACCATATTATCCTTAAATCCTGCGTTTAAACGAACACTTACGTCATATGAAGCTGTGACCGCAAGAAAATTAGCCAGCATGGTCCCGCTGTCCCAAAAGCAGTGCCGGTATGTACGTGATTGGTACTTCCAGGCGTTTCGCCAGTATGTGCTCGTACACACAAATACCGCCTCGGGCACTTCGCTTCGGCCCAAAGATTCGGAAATCGCTGCCCGATAATCTCCTTGCCGAAGACACCTGGCGGCATAGTCCTGCACAGCAAGGTGGTATACGCCTGCCGGGAGGCCAATTTCGTCACCGGACAAACTATCGCCGCAAATTAGATAAAGCTCAATATGATAAAGTGCCCCTGTACAGGCGGCGGCACGAAAATAGTGCGACCGACCACCGACTTCGACGCACTTGGTAATCCCTGCAGTAAGAAAAAAAATCCTCGCAAGAATCTCCAACGATAGCTGTTTTTTTTTCACCAGCCTCCTCTCCCAGAGAAGAAATTGACTTCAAGGCATTTTTCATCGCACGAGGCGGTTCCGGAGGCAGGGCAATCGGTTCGATTTCTTCGTAGACCTTGAAAGGCATCGGTTTATTTGAAAAATCTAAGTAATGAAAATCTGAACGCACACTTTGAAAGGAATGCTTCGTATCATTGTGATACTTCTGGGCGGCTGAATCAGATCGATCGACCATCAATTTC
>JAPYQX010000135.1:0-1056 GCA_029937135.1 Nitrospinota bacterium | reverse complement strand
CTTCCAGCGGGCAAATTACTCGGTGATAGGAATTTCAAAGAGCACATTTAAGTGGCTGCGATGTTCTCTATGTACTGAATGTCTTCATCTGCTAGAAGGAAATCTAGCTCCAGGTCTTCCTTCATATGAATCTGGTTGGTTGTTCCAGATAAAGGCAAAATGCCTATATCCATAGAAAATCTCAACAATACTTGAACAGGCGTTTTGTTAGCTTTATCTGCAATTTGCTTCACTTTAGGAAGCACGAAAGGATTAGCTGTAAGAAGAGAAAATCCCTGGTAAATAATTCCATTCTCCTTACAAAATTCTCTCACAACTTTATCCCATCCTTGTTTTGCGAAGCATCTGTTCTGCACAAAAGTGGGATTAACTACAGCTCCACTAAATAGAGTCTTTAATTGATCAATATTAACATTACTTACTCCAAGATGAATGATTTGCCCTTCTTTATGTATGGCTTCCATCTCTTGCCATACTTGCCAGTCGTCTTGTGTCAATCCATAGCGAAGCGATGGGCCATGCAGTATGTATGAATCGATATAATCTACCTGCAAATGTTCAAGAGAACTCTTAAAAGATTGCCTTACTTGTGTGCTGTAATTCGCACGAAAATCATATGGCATCCGATGATCTTGACTACTTGGAAATGTATATTTGGTTTGTATGAATATTTCATCTCGTTTAGTGCCATTCTTTGACATTTTTGAAATAGCGCGACCAACTGCGGCTTCGTAGTAATGGCGCCTTTGATTGGCAGTATCAATTCCCCTAAAACCCGTCTCAATTGCTGTACAAACTAGACTTTCAGTAGCATCTTCTTTCCATGCAGTACCATAGATCATATTTGGAATATCTCTCGCACTTTCATTAGAGCCCATTAATCAAGAAATCCCCATTGTTTTTGTTTAATAAGATATTTAACTCTTCGTAAAACAACTCTATAACCACTATAAAACATTAAAGAAGATGACCAATCTATCAATTAAAGATTATGATGAAGTTCTCATATTCAAAAATCAGAGGATTTGTTGGAATCTACCCTAAGCTCTCATAGAC
>JAPYQX010000483.1 GCA_029937135.1 Nitrospinota bacterium | reverse complement strand
GCCCTTGCCCTCAACAAAAACCGGTGGACGCTACGGTGGACGCTCCCCCTGACCTCGCCGGTTCGCTCCAATATCACCGCCTCGGACCTCAACGGCGACGGACTGGACGATTTGGCTTTCATCGACGAGAAAGGCATGGTCCAGGCAATTCTCTCCCGGTAATTTTTCAGGCTGAAACCCTTCCTTTGGCTCTAAAAATTTCAATTAATTCAATCAGACAGCTCTTTTCCGGTGAAAATCAGGCTGGCCTTTACCGGCCTGATTCCGGAACACTTGAGCGAAAAAATACACGGTGAAAAATAAACATTAATAAACCCCTGAAAACGTTAATCCGTTCCGATCCACCGCCGATACATCTATTAACGGACATGAAAGCCCGTTGCACTACTTGAGATAGGAGATAAAGAGATGGCGATGGAATGTTGTGTATGTGAAGACTTTCTGCTTCATGTCGAAGAGATGGAAGAGCTTCTGGAATCGAAAGAAGGCAGTGAGCCTTGCGTGGTATCGAGCGGTTATTGCCCGGATTGTTTTGGGCGGCTCGTGGGAAGCGCCATCGGGATTCACGTCGAAAAAGCAGCGGCCTAATTTCAACGGCTACACGGCCGGCATTTTCTTTTAAAGTTTTCACGGGCACGTTTCGGTGGCATAAAAAAACCCTGATTCGCGTCCGTTTTTTATTTACGCTTCCGGGCCGCTATCTTACGGGTCTTGCCTGCACGGGACTTTCCACCACGCGGCTGGGCATCTCCGGCGAGATTGAAGAACGCATCCCAGCCTGGATAGATGGCCGAATCGCCAAGTTCCTCGGAAATCCTTAAAAGCTGATTGTACTTCGCCAGCCGGTCGGTCCTCGATGCGGACCCGGTCTTGATCTGTCCCGCGTTCAGCGCCACGGCAAGATCGGCGATGGTCGTATCCTCGGTCTCCCCCGAGCGGTGCGAGACAACGGATGTGTACCCGGCCCTCGTAGCTATCTGAACCGCCTCGAGGGTTTCGGTCAGCGTCCCGATCTGATTCACCTTGATGAGAATGCTGTTGGCGATCTTCTCCGAGATCCCCTTCGCCAGCACTTCCGTATTGGTGACGAAGAGATCGTCTCCGACCAACTGGACCCGCCCGGCCAGAGCCTCGGTCAGAGCCGCCCACCCTTTCCAGTCGTCCTCCGCGCACCCGTCCTCAATCGAGACGATGGGATACTGGCGCACCCAGTCCTCGTAGAATTTCACCAATTCATCGGAGGTCTTTTTGCTCCCGTCCGACCAGCGGAAAACATACTTTCCCTTCTCGTAGAATTCGCTCGAAGCCGGGTCGAGGGCGAGCATGAAGTCCTCTCTCGGCTTGTAGCCCGCCTTTACGGCGGCCTCGAGGATCAACTCCACCGCCTCGTCGTTGCTTCTCAGGTCGGGGGCGAAACCGCCTTCGTCGCCCACCCCCGTCCCGTAGCCGCGCTTGCCAAGGACATCCTTGAGGGAGTGGAACACCTCCACGCCCATTCTGAGACCCGAAGGGAAGTCCTTGGCCCCCACGGGCATGATCATGAAC
>JAPYQX010000482.1 GCA_029937135.1 Nitrospinota bacterium | reverse complement strand
TCCCGTTAAAGGCCCGCGACCCTGGAGGCGGTTGGCGTCTCACGCCGGTTTGGGTGGCGATGGGCTCTCCGTGGGGTGAATTTCTCCCTTGGACGGGGCAACCGGGTTGCGCTGCTCGGAGCGAACGGCTCCGGAAAGACGACTCTTCTCCGCGTCCTCTCGGGGCTGCTCAGGCCCAGCGAGGGAGAAGTTCTTATCTCTGGAAACCCGGTGTCCACCCGGGGTCGGGCGCGAATCGGCCTCCTCGGCCACGATCCCCTGATGTACCCTTCCCTTACCCTGAGAGAGAATCTCAAATTTTTCGCCAAACTCTTTCGTCTTCCGGCTGAGGTGGCGGCAGGGCGGTGCGAACGGATTACCGAGGTCCTGGGGATTAGTGAGCGCCTGAACGAGCCCATCAGCACGCTGAGCCAGGGGCTTCGTCAGCGGGCGGCTTTGGCCCGGGCCATGCTCCATGAACCGGAGTTTTTTCTATTGGACGAGCCGTTCGCGGGGCTCGACCCTACGGCTGCCGCGGGATTGGAATCTATTCTCCGGGATTTTTCGGATGGAGGTGGATTCGAGGACGGTGCTCCCCGGAGTTTTTTGCTTACCGAACATGATATTCCGCGTGCGCTTAGCCTGTCCGATAGTGTTGTGGTCCTCTCCAAGGGGGAGGTGACGCTTCGGGCGTTTTCCTGCGAGACATCCGTCGAGAAGGTCTCGGCGGCGCTGGTGGGGGAGAGTGAATGAAATTTTTCTTCTCTGTCATTTGGGCGGTCATCGAAAAAGATCTCCGCGTGGAGCTTAGGACACGGGAAAGCCTTCTGGTTATGCTTGTGTTCGCGCTGCTCGTATTGACCTTGTTCAGCTTTGCGTTTGGCCCCGGGTTAGGTGGGGGGGAGGCGCCCATGCAGGCGGGGATTTTGTGGGTCGCCTTTTTATTTTCCTCCGTGATTGGTTTGTCCCGCTCGATGGGGATAGAACGGGAAAGTAATGGTTTTTCGGCGATGCGGCTGACCCCGGCAGATCCTTCCGCCCTTTTTTTTGGAAAAATGATTTCCATCTTCATCTTGCTTGCCGTCATGGAGATGGCTGGGTTCATGGCTCTCGCCGTATTTTACCGGGCGAGGGTGTGGGAGAATCTGGGTGCTCTGACCCTTGTTGCTTTTGCGGCGACTATCGGGATTTCGGCTGTTGGGACCCTGTTCGCGGCGATGACCGCCAGGACGCGGATCCGCGACGTTCTGCTTCCCGTCGTTTTGTTTCCCTTGCTGGTCCCGGTATTGATCGCCGCCGTTAAAGGGACAGTTGCCGCCTTGGGAGGTGCGGGCTGGGCGGATATGGGCGACTGGGTAAAGATGCTCGGTGCCTACGATCTGATATTTATCGCGGCCTCGGCGGTGACATTCGAGTACATATTGGAGGAATGACCTTAGCTTTGTCCGGTGCTTGATTCGTGAGGAAAATATTCAAGTTCCGAGAGTTTTAAATTTTGGCATTTTTTCCTTCTTGATTTTTGGAGGATGAGCGTTTGGGATTTTATGAATTGATATTCCTGGCGTCATTTTTGATTCTCACCA
>JAPYQX010000134.1 GCA_029937135.1 Nitrospinota bacterium | reverse complement strand
GCTCTGATTGGCCACCTTCTGAATCTGCTCATCCACATACTGGGCGAGCCTTGCCGCATATTCCGGGTCAGCGGAGCTTTTTAGATTCAGTTGCTGTCCAAAAATCTCGACCATTATTTTTTGCGGGGTCATTGCCCATTCCTTTCCAGGTGGGACTCCGAGCCTCTCAAAGATACCCTATCCGTTAGGCAAATGATTGAGAATGCGTTCCACCCTGTCACGCACTTCGTTCCGCTCGCCCTGAAGGCGGGTATTTTCCTCGCGGAGCTTGGCGATCTCCTCATCGCGGCCGCTCACTGCCTCCGACGCCGAAAGCGCCTCGGAACGCGCCTGCTCAACCTGTGATTCCCAATCCGACCGGGCTCGCCTCAGGTCCTCCAATTCCTCAAGAATGCTTTTCAGGGATGTCTCAAGGGTTTCGAGTTTTTCGATAACCATTTGAGGTTTCTTTCCAAAGGGCGAATATGGGAAATAAGATATATCGCTATTCTAGAATTTGATGGGGGATACCGTCAAGAAAAACCCCTCAACTTCTGAGGCGGGCTCCCAGCTGGCTCTCCAGGCTCCGCACGATTTCCCAGAACACCCGGTCCACCTCCTCATCGTTCAGAGTTCGGTCCAAACACCTGAAAACAAGGGAGTAGGCCAGGCTCTTTTCCCGGGACCCGATGAATGCCGCATCCCGGTATATATCGAAAAGAACCACTGATTCGAGCCATTCTCCCCCAATCCGCCTGAGCAGCTCCTCGACAGTGGCGTTTGTCACCTCTTTTTTCACCACAATCGCCAGATCGCGGAGGGTAGCCGGAAAGCGTGGGACCGCCTGGAGCCGTTGCGGCAGGCTTCCGGCGCGGCCCAGGGCTTCGATATCCAATTCAAAGGCAAAAAGGCTCTGCTTGACTCCCCACGCCTCGAGGACAGCCTTTTTGAGACCCCCAATCGTGCCGAGCCAGAGATCGCCGATCATCACCCGCGCGGCCTCATTCGGGTCAAACGGAGAGGTTTCGCCCTCAAGCGGCACAAACCCGAAACCGGGCAGACGAATCTGGCGCCCCATTCGCTCCAGGGCGCCCTTCAGATCGAAAAGCCGGGCAGGAAGGACCTCCTCCCCCCCGGGGGCCCGTCCCCCGGGCCATAATACATCGGGCGAAGCGTCCGACATTAATGCCGCGATGCGCCGCACCTCAATGGGTAATTTTTCACCCGGATTCCGATGAAAAGTCCGGCCGATTTCGAATAATCTCAAATCCCCCGCCCCGCGATTCAGATTCATCGCGGCATTTTCAATCAGACCGGCCAGCAGGGTCGTCCGCATGACATCCATCTCGGCGCTCAAGGGGTTTTGAAGGGGAACCATATCCTCGCCTGCGTGGCCCAGCCTCTCCAGGCCAGAGCGCCCGACAAAGCTATAGTTCAGAACCTCGAAGAATCCAGCCGATATCATCGCCTCACGAACCTCTTTTTCGAGTCTCCTCGGAAGTGGCTGCGGCACGGGCGGCGAGGCGGTGGCGGGCAGGGAGGAGGGAAATTTTTCATACCCCCACCGGCGGGCGATCTCCTCGATCAGGTCGATTTCCCGATCAATATCGTGCCGGAAAACAGGCACCTCGACCTCGAGGCGGCCGTCTTCCGAATCGAGGACGGACATCCCGATGGACTCAAGAGCGCGCCGGATTTCAGACGTCCCGATTTCAGCGCCCAGGATTTTCGATACCCGCTCCGGGCGCAAGCTCAGGCGAATGGGCGCCGCCGGAGCCGGGTGGACATCCACCGCCCCCTCCGCGATTCGCCCGCCGCCGTATTGCCGGATGAGCTGCGCCGCCCAATCAGCCGCCCGGAGAGCTCCCGAGGGGTCAACACCGCGCTCGAAGCGGAAAGAAGCCTCGGTGCTGATGTTCAGCCTCCTTCGTGTGCTCCTGATGGTCGAGGGTGAAAAATAGGCGCTTTCGAGCAGGATATCCCCGGTCGCATCGCTAATTTCGGAATTCGATCCCCCCATGACCCCGCCAATCGCCACCGGCCGCTCGGCGTCGCAAATCATGAGATCATCCTCCTCCAGTTTTCTCTCCTGCCCGTCCAGCGTTGTGAAGGGGCCGTCCTCCCGGCGCCACCTGCGAACGACGATTCTCCTCTCCGCCAGTTTGTCTAAATCAAAACCATGCAGAGGCTGGCCTAGCGAGAGCATGACGTAGTTCGTGATATCAACGATGTTGTTGATGGGGCGTATACCGGCGGCGCGGAGACGGCGCTGCATCCATCCCGGAGAGGGGCCAATCCGGACCCCCCTGATGACCCGGGCCACATAACGAGGACATTTATCCGGATCGAGAATTTTCACCCCGCAAAGCGAATCGGCCATCTCGCCAGCCTCTTCTTTCAGATCCGGGACAGGAAGTTTCAGGGGATTTTCAATGAGGGCCGCCACCTCCCTGGCCACGCCCAGCACCGAAAGACAATCGCCCCGGTTCGGCGTGACGCTGATCTCGAATACAACATCATCGAGCCCCAGGACCGGCGCGGCAGGCTCCCCTCTCTCCGAATCCGGGTCCAGGACGATAATTCCCGAGTGATCATGTCCGATTCCCAGTTCACGCTCCGAGCAGAGCATTCCCTGGCTCTCCTCCCCGCGAATCCGGGCAACCTTGATCTCCATGCCGCCCGGCAACACCGCGCCGGGAGGAGCGAGAACCACCTTCTGGCCCGCCGCGACATTGGGCGCTCCGCAGACAATCCCGCGCTCCTCAGTGCCATCGTGCACTCGGCAAATCTTGAGTTTATCCGCGTTTGAGTGTTTTTCTGCGGAAAGCACCTCGGCCACGATGAGGCGTTCCATCCACTCCCCCGGCCGGTTGATGACTTCGGCCTCGATGCCGCTCATCAAAAGCCCACCGGCGAGGCGCTCCGGTAGCGTCTGGTCCGCGAGATCGAGGTCCACATACTCCGCTAGCCATTCCAGACTGATGCGCATTTTCTCTCTTTCAGATTATCGATTTAAGGATCAGCCTGGGCCTCAATCGCCCGGCGGCTAGAACTGCTGGAGCATTCGAACGTCGTTTTCAAAAAACATGCGGATATCGTTTATTCCGTAGCGGAGCATCGCCACACGCTCTACCCCGATGCCCCATGCGAAACCGCTCCATTTTTCGGGGTCGTAGCCCACCGCCTCGAAAACAGCCGGATCGACCATGCCCGCCCCGAGAACCTCGAGCCACTCGCCTCCCGCCAAGTGGTCACAGGCGATGTCCACCTCGGCGCTCGGTTCGGTAAACGGGAAAAAGCTCGGTCTCAGACGAATCCGAAACTCAGGACCGAATATTTCATGTACGAAAGTTTCGAGGGTTCCCTTCAGGTCGGCGAAAGAAAGGCCCTCGTCCACATAGAGGCCTTCGATTTGATGAAACATCGGAGAATGGGTTACGTCCGCATCGCAGCGAAATACTTTTCCAGGAGCGATGATCTTTACCGGGGGTTGTTGTTTTTCCATTATCCGAATCTGAACGGGAGAGGTATGCGTGCGCAAAAGAACGTCATCGGAGACATAAAACGTATCCTGCATATCGCGGGCGGGGTGATCCTTGGGAATGTTCAGAGCCTCGAAGTTGTAGCTGTCCAGCTCTATTTCCGGGCCCTCGGCAACCGAATAGCCCAGCCGGGCCAGGACATCGACAATATCCTCCATCGTCTGGACGATAGGGTGTTTGTGCCCGAGGGGCGGATAACGCCCCGGCACGCTCAGATCGATTCTCGAACCCGAAACGGCCCCTTTTTCCCGAAAACTTAAAACGCCCTCGGGAATTTCGACCAAACCAAACAAGAACGGTTTTCCGTCTTTTTGCTCGATTTGGGATTGGACCGCCTCCTGCACGGCCGGGGCATCCCCCCGCTTGTGCGCCGCCAGGGTTTTCTCAATGAGGCCTTTCAAGCGGTTGGCCACGGGACCGACGACCCGCTTTTCATCCGGGGTAAGATCCTTGAGACCCTTGGTGACCTCCGTCAGAACCCCGCCCTTGCGCCCGAGGTAGCGGAGCCTGATTTCCTCGGCCTGGGTCTCGTCCGAAACCTGTAAGATGGAGGCAAGAGCTTCGCGGGCGAGTTCGTGGAGATCGTCTACACTCGTCATATCCGAACCTCATTCACCTGCAAAAAAGGCTCCGCCCTTCCGGACGGAGCCTGATAATTCCGGGTTGATGAATCCCTAAGCGGCTGTCCGGGCAATCTCCACGAGCTTTGAAAATGCGGGCGGATCGGACACAGCCAGTTGAGCCAGAATCTTGCGATTCACTTCCACTCCCGCCTTGTTGAGACCGTCGATGAACCGGCTGTAGCTCATTCCCAACTCGCGGGCGGCGGCGTTGATGCGCACCGTCCAGAGCCGGCGAAATTCCCGCTTTCGGTTTCGGCGGTCACGGTAGGCGTAGGCCATCGCACGGAGAACGGTTTCATTCGCCGAACGATAACGCTTTGATCGCGCCCCGCGATTCCCCTTGGCCTGTTTCAGCAGCCGTTTTTTACGCGCCCGGTGGGCTGGAGCTCCTGTGGAACGGGGCATATCGTCGATTCCTCATTCAAATCAAAAAGCAGGGCCTATTCAATGGAAATTAGGCCGAACTCGAAATAAAGCCTTCATCCAGGACCAGTTTCAACGCGCCGGAATATACCCGTTGCCAAAATCTTGTGCAAGCCTTCGTGGGGCCAGTCCCTTTCACCCCCACACACCGGGATAATTCCAACACAAACTATTGATTTATATTGAAATAAACAAACCTAGCGATTCGGGAGCAAGCGCCTGACAAGCCCAAGATCGGCGTCCGAAACCAGCGAACTGTGGCGCATTTCCCGCTTGTGCTTCGTGGTCTTCTTGGTGAGGATATGGCGGCGATGCGAATTGTTCCGCTTTATTTTACCGCTTCCCGTCACCTTAAAGCGCTTCGCAGCGCCCCGGTTGGTTTTAAGCTTCGGCATTATCTGTCCCTTCCCCGGTTTTTTTTTCTTTTTCCTGCTCTAGAGGCTCATCGGCTGGCGCCGCGGCCTCATCAGCCTCCTTTTTGAGACTCTCGGCCAAAGGCGCCTTCAGAGTCTCCTTCTCCTCGGTTACGGTCGAACTTTTATCAGACTTTCCCTTGGCTCCGCCAGCCGCCTTGATCTTCGCAGCCGCTTTATTGGGGACCAATATCATGGTCATATTGCGGCCTTCAAGTATGGGCCTCTGCTCGATAGTGCCAATCTCAATGAGATCGTTCGCCACACGGTCCAAGAGTTTTCTGCCCAAGTCGGGATGAGTCACCTCGCGTCCCCTGAACATAATCGTCACCTTGGCCTTGTTTCCGTCAAGCAAAAAGCGCTCGGCATGATTTTTCTTGAACTCATAGTCGTGCTGATCTATTTTGATCCGCATCTTTACTTCCTTGAGCTCAACGATTTTCTGCCGCTTCTTGGCCTCTTTTCCTTTTTTCTGCTGCGTATATTTATAACGGCCATAATCCATGATTTTACATACTGGGGGATCGGAGTTCGGAGCGACCTCGACCAGATCGAGGTCGCGATCCTCGGCGGCCTGCACGGCATCATCAATCGTGAGAATTCCCATTTGCTCGCCTTCCTCGTCAATCACTCTCACCTGAGGAACGCGAATGTCACGGTTGATACGCGGCCCCGTAACAGTCGGCCGAATATCTCTTCCGCGGGAGCGTAGCACCATATTAATTTTCTCCAGGAGAGAGGGCCCGGGACTCAACATCCGAACGAATTTGGTTCATAACTTCCTCCAAGGCTAAGGCTCCAATATCCCCTTTACCGCGTAAGCGCAACGCAACCTGACCCGATTCCATTTCCCGTGCTCCGATAACCAGCATATAGGGAATCTTCGCCAACTGGGCTTCCCTTATTTTTTTCCCTATCTTTTCGTTGCGGAAATCGGACTCGACGCGGTAACCGGCGTCTCGAAGGTCTTCCGTCACTTTTTTTCCGAATGGAATCTGCTCATCGGTAATCGTCATTATCTTAACCTGAACAGGCGCCAGCCAAGTGGGAAACGCACCCGCGTAGTGTTCGATCAGGCCTCCGACAAATCGCTCCATCGAGCCGAGTACCGTTCGGTGAATCATCACGACCAAATGGCGATTGCCGTCCGACCCAACGTACCTGAGATTGAATCTTTTCGGAAGGTTGAAATCGAACTGAATCGTAGGGCCCTGCCATCCCCGCCCGAGGGCGTCGAGCATTTTGATATCGATTTTTGGGCCATAAAAGGCGGCTTCACCCTCGATACGCTTATAGGGAATCTCCCGGGCCTCGAGCGCCCGCTTCAGGGCCTCTTCCGCGGCGGCCCAATCCTCCCGGGTTCCCGCGTATTTCTCGAAATTTTCGGGGTCGTGAACCGAAAGTTCGATCTCGAACTTCGTGTAGCCGAAAGTCTCAAGCATGAACCGGGCCAGATCGATGACCTTGACGACCTCTTCTTCCGCCTGCTCCGGGGTACAGAAAATATGCGCGTCGTCCTGGGTGAATCCCCGGACCCGGAGCATCCCGTGCAGCACCCCGCTTCGCTCGTACCGGTAAACCGTCCCCATCTCCGCCAGCCGGTAGGGCAGGTCGCGATAGCTACGCGTATCCTCCTGATAGATGAGGATATGGCCCGGGCAATTCATGGGTTTGAGCACATACTCCTGATCGTCGATGTTCAGGACATACATGTTTTCCCGGTAAAAATCGTAATGCCCCGAAATCTTGAACAACTCGTCGCGGGCGATATGAGGAATGGTTACGAGCTGGTATTCGCGCTTGATGTGCTCGTCATCCCAAAAACGCTCGATAACCTTCCTGATGATGTTGCCCTTGGGCTGCCAGTAGATCAGCCCAGGCCCCGCGTTTTCATCGACCAGGAAGATTCCAAGCTGCTTCCCGAGTACCCGGTGGTCGCGCGCCTTCGCCTCTTTTAGCCTTTCGAGGTGTTCATCGAGGGCTTCGCGGTCCGGGTAGGAGGTACCGTATATGCGCTGGAGCATTTTGTTTTTTTCATCGCCCCGCCAATAGGCGCCAGCGACACTGAGCAGTTTGAAGTGCTTCAGCTTCGATGTTGAAGACAGGTGGGGGCCGCGGCACAAATCAACGAAATCCCCCTGGCGGTAGATGGAAATTATTTCTCCGTCCGGAAGCTCGTTGATCATTTCAATTTTATAGGGCTCGCCGCGCCCCTCGAATAATTTCAGGGCGTCGGCACGATCAATTTCGTCCCGCTCTATCGGAAACCCGCGCTTGGCGAGCATCGACATGCGCTTTTCGATTTCCTTGAGGTCTTCGGGAACAAACGAGCGATCTATATCAATGTCGTAGTAGAAACCGCTATTGATGGGAGGCCCTATGGTGAGCTGAGCGCCCGGGAAAAGCTCCAAAATCGCTTGCGCCATGAGGTGGGCAGTGCTGTGACGCAGAATCTCCAGCCCCTCCAGAGAATCCAGCGCAACATACTCCACCGCTGCGCCGGATGGCGGGGCGCTATTCAGATCGGTAATCTTTCCGTCGATTCTAAGAGCGACGGCATCTTTGGGCGGATTTTTCAATTCAGATAGAACAACCATATTTTGTGGCTACGCCAAAACCCCTCTGCGAAAAAAAAAGGAAGCACGAAACAAAACCTCTTTGCATTCTTCTTTTCAAAACGAAAATCTTGGTAGGCGCGGGCGGTTTTGAACCGCCGACCTCTTGCGTGTCAAGCAAGCGCTCTCCCCCTGAGCTACGCGCCT
>JAPYQX010000481.1 GCA_029937135.1 Nitrospinota bacterium | reverse complement strand
CTTCAGCCCCGGCCGAAGCTGCCGCCTTAACAGCTCTGACATCAGCACCCGAGCTCGCCGCGCCCTGAATAGCGCCAGCGGTAGCCGCTTGAACAACCGCAGTCATATTGGCGCCCGCGGCCTGTGCGCCCTGGACCGCGCCCTGGGTCGCCACCTGGGCAACCCGCCGCGACATTAGCCCCAACCGCGGTCGCGGCCTGAATCGCGCCCTGAACGACGACATTCACGGGAACGCCAACCGACGCCGCGGAAGTCGCGATTACTTGGGCGGCCGCGGCGGGAGATTGACCCGAAGTAATCAGACCCGCCGAAACGGACTGGGCAATTGCGGCGGTAACCGGGGCATTCACGGCCACGTTGGTCGGAATGATGCCCTGGGCCTGAAGGGCGGCCAGCGCCTCTTCGGGAGTGGTGGCCGCGATGTTCAACTGCTGGGCAAGATTGAGCGCCAGATCACCCGCGGTGTTCGCCGCGAAAACCGGCCTGGCGGCTAACAACGAAACCATGCAGACAAGGACAAATACAGATTTTATTAAAACACCCAAAGTTTTGTTTGTTGATTTTGGCATATCAACCTCCACCCCAGGGTTTCGTTTGTCCAACTTCTTCTAGTTAATTTCAAATCCCGCCGGAAAGTGTGAACTTATCTATGATTATTCAGAACGCTCTCCCTTTTTCAAATTCTGGCCTATTTCTTTACCGGAATTATGCGGCAAACGGGGCTCCTGCCCCGATTCTCCTTTGATCGCTCACAATTCCGGCTGTTTTTCCGTAAGGAAATCCCTAAATTCACATAGAAACGCCATGCGGGGTGCCTCCTCATTTCGAAACACCAACCGGAAGGCGGCTTTCCCCATTCACGGGCGCAACGCTCCTTACTTTGACGGGTTTAATGCTTTCGCCTCCCAATCATTCCGCACCCCCAGACTCTTTATCAAAGGGATAATCACCTGCCGGTTTCCCATTTTCGGCGCAAACGGTCCGAATCCACCCTCTCTAACGCTCGATTGCCGCCGAGCCGTCCCGTTGGCATACTCGGTGAATCGAATTCTCATTTGGGCGGGCTTTCCGGTGGCGAAAACCATTGCCGAAAAAATCCTGGCGCGGGCGGCGGGGCTCAAAGCGGTCGAGCCCGGGCAGATTATCGACGCCACCCCCGATGTCATTCAAAGCGCTCTGAGCGAGACTACGCTGATCAAGATGCGCGAGATGGGGGCCGAGGAGCCGGTCAACAAAGAGAAGATCGTCGTGACCGTGGACCATTGGTCACCGGCCGAATCCGCCCGGACGGCGAACATGCACCGCGCCCTGCGCCTCTTCGCCGAGGATAAAAACTTAAAGCATTTCTACGATGTCACCGAGGGGATATGCCACCAGGTTTTCATGGAAAACGGCCACGCCCTCCCCGGCCAACTCATCATGGGGCGAGACTCGCACAATACTTCTCACGGCGCGATGAACGCCGTGTCCCTTCCGTTCGGGTTGACCGAGTGGGCGTTCCTGTGGGCGGTCGGCAGCGTCTGGCTCAGGGTTGCCGAGTTCTTTATTATTCATGTAAGTGGCGTTG
>JAPYQX010000480.1 GCA_029937135.1 Nitrospinota bacterium | reverse complement strand
AGGTAGCTCCGAAGGGGAAACAGGCGCCGTGATTCCCGGCACCGCCGGGAGCTGGGGAGGGGGTGCGGGGGTTGTCTGTGCGGCTGCGCCCGCTGCCAGGCCCGCCCAGACAAAGAAAACCGCAATCAGGCCAACCAACACGGATCGCATAAAAATCATTCTTCGCACCCTCCGGCTATCGATAATCGGAATTTTACAGACTGTTTACCATAAAATCATCCAGAGAGAGTCCGCCGCGCACCGGAAGCCATACACCGGAAGCCGGCGGCCCGGCAAATCTCCCGTCCTGCTTGAAATCAACATGCCCCCACGTCCATTCACCCAGGAACCACCCCTGAGAGTCCGGTATTCCACCCCCCCGCGGGAAACCGACGCGGCTCCGGTCCCTCTTCTGCGAAACGGGTTTTCCACCCATTCCCAGACGTTTCCCGCCATATCCTCCACGCCGTACGGGCTCGCGCCTCCGGGACGGCGGCCAACCACCTTTGGGCCGCCACGATCAGGGCGAATCCCGAAAATCGCATGCCGCCCCACGAACTTTTTTCCCCAAGGGTAGTTGCGTTTTTTGTCGCCCCCTCCCGCCGCGAATTCCCACTCCTCCTCGACAGGAAGTCTTTTCCCTGCCCAGCGGCAATAAGCTCTTGCCTCATTCCAGGTCACCCCCACTACCGGAAGGTGCGGCCCCACAAATCTTGCCCATTTCCAGAAGGGCGGTTTCGCCGCGCCGGCCTTATGGACAAAAGCGGCGTACAGGGCATTTGTCACCTCAAGCCTATCGATCCGGAATGGCGCTATTTTTTTTGCCGCCCGGCCCGCTGCCGAGTACAAACCACCGGGTACATTCGCCATCGTGTGGAAAGAGGGGAGCTGTGCGCGAATGAATTTACCCTCCCCCAGAGGGAGCAGAAATTCGTTTTTTTCTTGCGCAGGTGAGCGTTTTTCTTTTTTTAGCTTTTGGGGCAACGACTCCCTCAACACCCCCATGAGTGTTTCCGGTACCCGATTCGCTTTCTCCCGTTCGGCCGGAGATTTCTCCTTAAGAAAACCAAACAGCCGATCCGCAAGTTTTTCCTCGATGTTTTTGGGCTTTTTGCGTTTACCGGCCGGCAGCTTGGGGATCGGCAAACCCTTCAATTTCATTTCCCTTAAATCACCCTCGACATTCGCGAGTTCGGGCCACTGTTCTCGATCAAGCGACCCGAGGAGCGTTTTCGCCTTTTCGGATCGGCCATACCGGAAATACAGGTAGGCGAGTCCGCGGCGAACACCCTTGTCGCGAGGGTAGAGCTTGTGGGCATTTTGAAATATTGGAAACGCCTCATCCTGCCGCCCCGAATCATAGAGAGTCCAGCCCAGCCCGGACAATGAATGGAGACTGTCAGGAGCCAGTTCAAGCGCCTTTCGGAAATGCCGGGCAGCGGACTCATAATATTCGTTCCGGTAGGCCCTTTCTCCCCTTTCGCTCTCCTTGGCGGCGGCCCTGAGCTTCAAGAAGGCGGGATCCGGAGATTTTTTTTGCGGGTCGGGGGGGTGGAAAGTGGGTAGCGGGGGTGGGGGCGGCACATAACGCCG
>JAPYQX010000133.1 GCA_029937135.1 Nitrospinota bacterium | reverse complement strand
CATCTATTTGGTCTCCCGGAACAGCACATGCTTGCGGCAGAAGCGGCAATACTTCTTGAACTCCAGCCGGTCCGGCGTGTTCCGCTTGTTCTTGGTGGAGGGATAGCGCATTTTTTTACAATCCGTGCACTCGAGCAGAATCTTGTCTCGCATGAAACCGGCTTCCTATCCGGAGCGTCGAATACCCAAGCATGTATACGGCTTTTCCGGGGAGGGGCTCCGGCCCGCCGCCCGAAAAGAAGAACTATCCATAATGGATGGCGCGGGAAAATTCAAGTCCTCCGGGCTAAACTTTCGATCATCATCTCTCCCCGGATTTCCCCGAAATCCCCGGCAAACAACAGCTTACATGAAAAATAATGCAAGTGTCTTAAAATCAACAGCTTAAAGACAACCACCCGATCTGGCCCCGGGGGGCCAAACATTTCGCGCCACCCCCGAATACATTCTCGGGCGCCCTCTACGCTCAGGCCTCAAAGCCGCCCGCCAAGGCTTAAGTCCTCTTCTTGAAAGTCCCCTCGACGGGCAAATCCCGGCCAATGCCCTGCGCCTTTGCCTTTTTATACAGCTCGGCCCCGATCGCCACGTCTTCAATCGCGACGCCCTGGCTGAGGAACATATTGATCTCATCAGGCGAGCCCCTGCCCGGCATCTTCCCCGCCGCTATCTGCCCGATCTCGACCACCTGGTCCCAGTTCACCGCGCGCCCGGCCACCGCTCTGATTAGGTCCCCGCTCTCGATCTTCGCCCCCTCGACATCGTCGGTGGCAATCCGGCCTTTTGCCGCCCGGCGGAAAGTCTCATCGTCCACCTCGCGGTTTGTCGCCCGGTTCGAGCCCGCGGGGATGACCGTCGTCCCCGACTCAAGGTCGTTTCCGTCGAACACAGGGTCCTTCGCCGTCGTCATCGTGCACACAATCGCGGACCCCTTGACCGCCTCGGCGGGCGTCTCCACCGCCACGAGCTCGGCCGAGACTTTATCTTTCATCCGGTCAATGAATTTCTCGCGCTTCTCGGCGCTACGGCTATAAACCTTCACCTGCTCAAGCGGCATCGCGCAACAGAGCGCCTCGAGCTGGGTCCGCGCCTGCGAGCCCGAGCCAAACAGCCCGGCCACCTTCGCGTCCTCCCGCGCCATTAACCGCGCCCCCGCGCCGCTCGCCGCGCCCGTCCTGAGTTGCCCTAAAATGTTCGCCTCCATCAGCGCCACAAGCTCCGCCGTGTTCGAGTCCCAGAGCAACAGGATGAAGCGCACGCCGATGCCGGGGAAGGTGGTATAGGCCTTTAAACCGAAATAGCCCTGATCGGAGAGCCCCCCGTACATCACCTGGAGCGCCCCCTTGGGCATGTGAAGCCGCCTGCGCGGCTGATTCGGCGCGGTGCCCTCGCCCTGCGCCTTGAAGGCCTCCCCCATCAGATCCACCACCTCGGGCATTTTGATCAGCCCCTTTACTTCCTCTTCTCCCAGATAAAGCACACGCGCCTCCTTTGTATTTAATGAAAAAAGAAATCAAAACCCTTCAATAAAATTCAGCATCTCCATCGCCACCAGCTTAACTCAGCGCAACAGAGCAAAACGTCACGGTGCCGTTGGGGTCGGGCCACTGGCTGTAGCGGAGGACCTCGCCCTCGCAGCCCTCGAGAACCCGCAACATGGTGTAGATGGGCGCGAGGCCGCACACCTTCCGGGCGTCGCCGTCCGTGGCCACGCTCCAGTAGAACGCCTCGGCGTCCCCCCGGCAGACGGCCTCGAGGGAGGCACGGTCGGCCTCATCGAGGGCGCGGAGCTGGGCCTCGTCCACGGGCCGCTCGTCGCCGAACTGGGGCCCGACATGAGCCAGATCCACGCTCGCCAGATAGCAGACGCGGCGGCCCCGGGCCTCGTATTCCACAGCGGTCTCCCGGAGCGCGGTGATGAAACCCTCGACCTCTTTGTCTCCGGCGGGTGAGCGGCCCCCGGCGACGAACTCACCAAACGAGCCGACAAGAATGGGGACGAAGGTGATGGGTTTTGTGCCGGAATCCGCGCCGGAATTCTCCCCCGGACCTGTGCCCGATTCGGCCTCCGGGGTCTCGGTGGCCTCCAGGGCAGGAGGATAGATGTAGCGGAGGAATACGGCCTGAAACTCGATGGAATGCTCACCGCGCTGAGCGAATTCGTCACGGAAAAGGTCTTCGGAATAACGCGCCGCGAGGGTGTCCACGAACCCCACGTCCGCCTCGAGGGCGCCCAGCGGGGTCTCGAAGGCTTTCAGGGTGAGGGAGTAAATCCCCTGGGTCGGGGAGTGGACGGTGCCGAGGACGATAAAAATGTCGGCCTCCGCCCGCTCGGCGAGCGCCCGGTAGGAGCAGGCGAATGTCGCGCCGCCGCGCTGAAAATCGATGTGGGGCGCGACGATTCCCCGGAGGGGTTTGCCACCGGGCGCGCCGTTTCTCTCGGGGAGGCCGGGACCCTCCCCGGAAGTAAAGAAACCCTCGAGCTGGCTCCTCAGCCCGTCGGGATCGGCGTCATAACTTTGTCCGGCGAGAAAACTCGGCCTCACCGGAGCGTCCAGGTAGGCGTCCACCATGCCCCGTCGCCATGCCTCGAAACCCTCTCCGTCCAGAAAATGCGACTGCTCGAGATGAGAGAAAAGATCGCGGATGTTTTCCTCGGGGAAATCAAGATTGTGCCCGGTCCGGCACTCCTGCCTGATTTCGGTGAGGGTGTGCGCGCCGTCCATCAGCCGGAGAATGGGGACAAGACCCATCGGGACGACGAGGATCGCATCGCTCAGGTGAAGCGGGTCCCGGAGCACAAGCGCCTCTTGGCCCTCGTGCTCGGTGGGCGCGATATCGAGGGATCGGAGCCGGGGGCGCGAATTTTCGGCGTTCACAAAACCTCCGCATTAATCGAAACCAGGCAGATTCGAGAAAATTCAAAGAGATTCAAACAAACCCAGGCAGGGACATCCAGCTTCAGCCTCCTGCCCCGGCCACGGGCGTCCAGCTTCAACCTCCGGCGTCCGGCCGGCGGCCGAAGCTGCGGGCGGTCACCAGCGAGACCGCCGTCAGGGCGGCAATCGCGTAGAGGGCGGGGCCGAAGTCTCCCGCCGCGTCGCGGATGGCGCCCGCCGCCCAGGGCCCGACAAACCCGCCGAAATAACCCAGCCCGATGATCATCCCCCCGGCCTTGCCGGCGGATTTCGCCGGCACAGCGCGCGCCGGATACCCCATGCACAGGACAAACCAGAAATTCATCGAAAATCCGATAATCACGATCTCCACGGCGGCCACCCAGGGACCCGACAGGGGAAGCGCCACGAGGACCGCAACCGTCACAACCGTGCAGATCACCACCATCCGCACGATCCCGCCTGCCAGAGGCGCTATCTTGTGAGCGCCCAGAACAGCCACCACGCCAAGCCAGGCCACCATCGAGACGATCAGCGCCGCCTGGCCCAGCGGCCAGCCTTTTGTCTCGAGGATCGAGGGAAACCACCCGATGGCGGTGTAGAAAATAACGTTGTTCACGAAAAGCGCCCCCGTCACGGCCCAGACATCGCGGCTGCGCCAAACCCGAAACTGGGGGTCCTCTCCCCCTTCGGCTTTCGCATCGGCTTTTCCGTCGGCATTTTCATCGGCGGTTGCCAGCCCGGCCGATCGCTCCCAGATGATAAACGTCACGAGGAGCGCCCCGGCCCAGATCAGGTAGCCGCCGCGCCAGGTGGACGCCCCCCCCGGGAAGGGGAAGGATTCGAGCGCAGCCGCCAGCCAGCCGCTCAGGGCCACTCCCATCGCGGCGCCCGTGACAACGGCAGCCGTATAAAACGCGGCCGCCGTCTCGCGCTTCTCGGGCGGCGCGGTCTCCCGGGCCACCTTGGGCAAAATCGGAAAAATCACCCCGGCCCCGGCCCCGACCAGCGCGATGCCCATCACCAGCGGCCAGAACCCGCCCGACCAGACGCGGACCAGACCACCCGCCAAAACCAACACCGCCCCGAGTCGCGCCATTTTCCGCACCCCCAGCCGATCAACGAAAATCCCGCCCATCAGGGCGAACACGGTAATCAGCGGAAAGGGGACGGAAAGCAGGAATCCACTCTGCGAATAGCTCAGGCCCAGATCGACGCGGATCGGCTCGACAAGGCCGCTCGTCGAAACAAGCGAGCCGAAAACCGCCCACGTCAGAAAACACGCCGCCGCCAGGACGCGGTACCAGCAAGAGCCTGGGTGAGAGCCTCCGGACGCGCTCTTTCCGGCGGCCTTCATTCCGGGAGCCCCAGCAGACGGGCCGCGTTTCCACCCATCCATTTTTCGGTGACTGAGGCCTTGAGCGGAAGCGCGCGCGCCTCCGCCGCGATCTCGGCGAGCGAGAGCGGCATCAGCGGCCAGTCGGTTCCGAACAAAACCTTATTTTGCAAAACCGAGTTTCCAAAATGCATGAGCATCTCCCAGCCCGAGTTCGGCGTGGCCAGATATTTCCACCGGTGTCCGGATGGATCGATATAGAGGTTCGGATGCCGCCAGGCGGCGGCGACCATTTCGGGAACCCAGGGCCACCCGCCGTGACCGGCGATCACTTTCAAATCGGGCATCTCTCCGCAAAGCCGGTCAAGCGCCAGCGGGCGCCCCAGCTCCATCGGATGCGCCGGGGCCCAGTTTACCGAAGTGTGAATCCAGACGGGAACGCCCAGTTGGACACACTTTTTGTAAATCGGCCGGTAGGCCTGATCGTCCGCCGGAATCAGGTGAAGAAAGGGGCAAAGCAGCGCGCCGTGAAGGCCAAGCTCCTTGACCCCTCTTTCGAGGGTCCGGGCCGCGTCCTCTTTATGGGGGTCAAGGCCCATCATGGCGCGGAGGCGTCCGGGGAATTCACCGGCCGCCCGGGCGAGCACCTCGGGGTCCAGAGGCGCCGCGCCCGTGGTGGTTTCCTGATCGATGCTGAACACCACCGACAAGTCATACCCGGCGTCGTCCATAGCCGAAATAAATTCGCTCACCGGGCGGCCGCGGCGGGCGGAGATTTCCTCGATAAAAGCCGCCACCTTCGAGGCGGACTGATCGTCCACCCCGCGGATAAACTCAGCTTCCTCTATTCCGCAAAACGCCGAGAGCCCCTTCGAGAACATCCTGAAATATCCAGGAATAGCGGCCCAGCCCGATAAGCGGGCCCGGAAGGAATCCTCGACAGGCAGAAAACTGCAAATATCAACCAGCATCGTGTCCGGTTCCCGCCTTTCCTACTTCGGCCCCGGCATCATTCCCATGGCCGCCGCCGGGGCTTTGAAGATAGCGGCGTCCTGCCCCCGGGCGCGGACTGGCGCATTCCAAATGAGTATGGACACCAGGCAGAACACTATCGAAATCAATAGGGCGGCCACCGCCACGCTGGCGCGAGGGGCGTTTCCCTTCCATTTCAGAATACTGACGAGCAGTTCAATCAAACCCACGACCCCGGCAACCACGAATACGCCCATGAAAAGGAGAAACGGGCGGCCCGAGAAAATCACCGCGCGAATGGGTGCCAATCCCTCCATCAGCCCCCAGATAGCGGCCAATAGCGCCAGAAGAATCGTCGCCAAAAGGGCCGGGAAAGCCCCCATTCGTATGAGCCGCGCTCCCTGCGGGACGGAACCGCCGCTTTCCCAATGAAACGATTGCCGACCGATCAACATGACCAAAATCCCGCCCGTGATTATCGACCCGAGCACGGCAAAAGCTATCCCGTAAAAAAATGGATAAGACTCGAAAATGAAGAACGGGTTTTGCCGTATTTGCGGCCAAAGGGATTTATCGGTCGCGGCGGCGAACAACCCAGCGGAGACGGCGGCAACCGCGAGGGCCGCAATTCCAGCCGCCACATCGGCTGCCAAACCGGACGACACGCCTCCACCTGCTTTCGAGGATGAATTGCCCGAAAACAGGAAAAGTCCCCCCCACGCGGCAAGAAGCAGCGGCGCAGCGGCAATCACAGGGGCCAGCAAAATGGCGGCGGCTAACATCTCGGAGGGGTAGCGGACCGAGGCCAGGTGAAACGACAACGCTCCGAAGAAAAATGCAGCGGCGAGGGGAAACTTTCCCCACCGGCCAAGTAATCCCGCCGCCGTGAGATCGCTCTTTCTTCCCTCCCGCTTCCCCCAGAATTTCAGATGCGCGGTGAGCCAAGGAACCGCCACCAACGCGCAAAGGGACAAGACACCAATGGTGACTGAGAGGGATAGCAGCCAATCGTCCGGCCCCGGGTAATAACTCATTTTTTCTCCCCCAGCTCCGCTTTCGCCTCTTCCGCTTTTGGCGGCGTTCCTGCCTGGCCGGATGAAGCCGGTGTGGCGGGTTTTTCTTCCTTTGGAGGAGAAGGAGAATTTGATTGACCGCCCGCCTCGGGGGAGACCCCGGACTCATGCGGAGCGCCAGACTCATGCTGAGCCCCGGTCTCCTGCGGAGCGCCGGACTCGTGAGGAACACCAGTCTCCTGCGAAGCGCCTGACTCCTGCGGAGCGCCGGTCTCCTGCGAAGGGCCAGTCTCGGGGGGAGACGTGGGTTTTTCAGGAGAGGTATCCGGAGAAACTCCCCCGGGAGAAACTACCTCCGCCGGAGTTGGCGGCTTCACCTCATCTCCGGCTGTCTTATCCGGCGCGGGCTCACTGACGGAATCACCCACTCGCGGCTCCCCGGAGACGGATTTTTCCTTTTCAGGCTCTTTATCTCCGGCCTCGGGTTCAGTCCGGGCGGGGGGCGGAGCCGGCGGCTTTTGGGAAGCGGGAAGAGACGCCGGAGCTTCCGGCGGTTTCTTTTTTTCGGGGATGACACGCGGGGGCTCGGGAGGCCGCGACGCCAGGGTGCCGCCGGAAGCCCTTAATTGCGATTCCATGTAAGAGACGAGGGCTTCTTTTTCGAGGAGAGACCCGGCGAAAATGGGAAGGGCGGGATGGCGCGAGGTCATTTCGCCCAGGAATCGAAGTGCGTCCCCTTGATACCGGATGGCGGTCAGAGCCGGGATCCCGCCTTCTTCCGCCCAACCCGGATGACATGAAATGCATTGAGCGCGAAAACTGAATGCCCCCAGCTCGAATTGATTGAGAGGAGCCGCGTCCGGTCGCCAGGGTGCCGGTTTCCAAAGACCCGACGCGCTTATCTTCCCGATATCGGAAATCAGGATTCCGTTCCTGAACATATGGCCCTGAATTAAAAAAGGACCGGGTGGTTCACTCCTGATTTTATGGATTCCGCCCACCTGGGCGAAAAGGACGGCGGCGGCGGCGACTGACAACATTTTTCCGAATTTCTCCGGCCGCCGAACCGCGCACAAAATCAGAAAAACACCGAGCACGACAGAAGCGGCCACACTGCCTACTCCCAGCGAGACAACCGCGATGCCCTCAAAGAAAAGGGTGAATATCCAACCCACCGAAAAAACCGCACCGGCAAAAGACGCGGCGGCGGCCCATTTCCCCAGCCACCCGAAAAGCGAAGCGCGCCACAGTTCATCCCGGCGCCAGGCGGCGTATAACAATCCCGCGCATCCCGCGAGGGTGATCGAGAGGGCGCTCCAGACCAAAAAGGCGGCGGCGAAGGATCGATTCCAGAAGGCATCCCAGGGAGCGACTGTGTTGAGCCAGAACCCCGGAGACTGGGAAAACGACCCCAGCGAGATCGGAATGGCCGCCGCGGCCCAAATCGCAAGCGTTGCGGCCACACCGGCGGCAAGGTGCCGGGTAAACTTATCCCGCCACCGCTCCCACCCGCTGGAATAGAAAAAAAACGCCGTACACCCAACCAGCAAAAAACCCCAGCCGAAAAGAGCGGGTATCCGGAAAATTTCCTGAAGCTCGGCCGCCGCGGCGGGATGAACGAATACGAATACGAGCCACAGCATCGAGCCCG
>JAPYQX010000132.1 GCA_029937135.1 Nitrospinota bacterium | reverse complement strand
GGGTAGGGGAGTAGAAGCGACTCGAGGGTTTCGGGTTTCTCGTTGGCCGGGTCCAACCAGCGATCATAATCGCCGGGTGCGATGATGACCGGCATGCGCGGATGGATTTTGGCGGCTACCTCGTTGGGCGAGGTGGTGAGGATGGCGCAGGTCTCAAGCTCTGAGCCGTCCTCGCCGCACCATTGCTCCCAGATTCCGGCGAACGCGAATGGGCGGCCCTCCTTCATGCTGATGAGGAAGGGTTGTTTCGCCGCGCCGACCCTGGCCCACTCGTAGAAACCGCTGGCGGGAATCAGGCAGCGCCGCCGCTTCATCGCGGCCCGAAAGGAGGGCTTTTCGGCCGCTGTCTCGGCCCGCGCGTTGATCATCCTGCTTCCGATGGCGGGGTCCTTGGCCCAGGAAGGAATCAGCCCCCACTGGAACAAAGTGAGTTCCCGTTTACCGCCCTCTCGGGCGCGAACGGCGGCCACCGGCTGGCTCGGGGCGATGTTGAACCGGGGGGTGAGTTCTCCCATGATCGTGATTTCAAACAACGACTCGAGCATCGCCTTCGGAACATTCAGGGTGAAGCGCCCGCACACGGCTCAGACCGCTTTCCACTCGACGCCGTTGACGATGTTCTCGGGCTCCCCGCCCTCGATTACGCGGTGGACGTTCCCCAACCAGGATTCAAGCTCGCGCACGAGCGTTTCGTTGTCGCCTCCTGCGAGGTGAGGGGTGGGGATGAGCCCCGGCGCGCGCAGCAGGGGGTGATCCGTCGGGAAGGGCTCGGTGTCGAATACGTCGAGCCCGGCGCCCGCGAGGTGGCCGTCCTCAAGGGCCCGCTGAAGGGCCTCCTGATCGACAAGGGGCCCCCGCCCGATATTGATAAGATAGGAGCCGCGCGGCATGGCGCGGATGGCATCCTCGCCGACGATGTGGCGCGTGTGCTCGTTCAGCCCGACAGAGGGATAGATGACATCCGAGGTGCGGAATAAATCGTCCTGGCCGACGGGGGTGGCTCCGGTTTTCCGGTCGATCCACTCCGGGAGCGGCGAGCGGTTCCAGTACTGGACCTCCATTCCGCAGGCGGCGGCGCGAACCGCGAATTCGCGGGCGATCTCCCCCATCCCGAGAAGACCGAGGCGAATCCCCCGGAGGGGGCGGACGCCCTCGAGCTGGGTCCAGTTGTAGGCGCTGCCGTCCGGGCGGGTGGGCGAGAGGGGCTTGTCCGAGCCCTCGCGGGCCGCGCGGGCCGCCTCGGGCATATTGCGCACCATGGCAAGAAGGAGGGCCATCGAGTGATCGGCGACCGAGTTCACGATGGGGCGGTCGCAGAAGGCGACGGGGACCCCGGCCTTGGCCGCCGCCTCGGCATCGACCTTCTCGCCGTAGCGGGTGGCGACATCGATGAGCCGCAAGCGTTTGGCCTTCTCAAGGAGGCCATCGGGTAGCGCTGCGTTCTTGGTGAGGAAAAATTCGGCCTCCCCGACCGCCTCCATCAGTTTTGCCGGATCGGGCTCCATGATGAAATCCATCCGCTCGCTCGATGTGGCCGCGTCGATCCGGCTCTGGTGCTCGGCGGAGATGGGCCGCCCCCGCGTCGAGCCGATGGTGGGGTGATAGGCGACCACTACGCGTGGAACCGGCATGGAATCTTTCCTCCGCTGAAAAAGGGAACGTGCAAACGCCAGTGCCGAGTGAGCCCGCGGCTGGAGCCAGTGACTTGAGCCCGCTCAGGCTATGATTTGGACTGACGGAAAAGGGAATCTTCCCCGATGCGCAGACTTCGGGCAAGCCGCCCGGCGGCCTGGAAGGGTTTCCACGGGGCGGAAAATTGGGTAGATTTCGCTCTCATGCTCCGGAATGAAAGCGGGTTGCTCCGGAGTGAGAGTGAACCCGGTTGCGCCGGCCGCCATTATATTTACAGGAAATTCGAGATGACGGATTCACCGAAGCAAAATTTCAGGTATCCGGGAGCGCTCCCGCGCTTTGGGGTGATTGTGGTTAGCCTTCTGTTCGGGCTCGCCGCCGCGGGCTGCGGCAAGGGGAAAGTGTTTGATATCCCCCGGGGAACGGAAACGGTGACGATTTTCACCGAGCCCCAGGGCGCGATAATTGCCTTCGACGGCTCGGTGCGGGGCAGGACCTACGAGCAGCAACCCCTGGTTATTAAGGGGGTCAGCCACGGTTGGCACACCATCAAGGCGACATTGCCGGGCCGCGTTCCGCGCGTCGAGGAGGTCCGGATCGACGGTTCCGAGACCAAAATCCGCATCCCGATTTCACAGGACACCTTCGGCAGGATTTCCATTATCGTCGATCCCCCGGGAGCGGAGGTGTTTATCGATAGCCGCTATTACGGCATGGCCGAGCCGGGGAAGAATATCGACTCGCTCGCTTTCGGGGAGCACACCCTCTGGCTCCGCCTGAAGGGGTTCCGGTCCGAAAAGCGGACCATTACGGTCGAGCGCCAGTTCCACCGCGCTTATCGACTGCGGATGCAGGTGGACCAGTAACCGGGGAACGGTCAGAGTGCTCTTTAGTTTCCACGTTTTTAGCTTTCCCTCAGAACTTTCAGCTTCCAATTTCAGATTTTAGTTTCTATACTTTGCTTTCCAGGCTTCAACTTCCTGACTTTAGTTTCGGGCCTTTAGCATCCAGCCGGGTCGCGGCGCGCCCTCCATCTCCACACGCACCTCGAGTTGCGTTCCGCATCCGGGGCAAACCTGCCGCCTGAGGAAAAACCGCTCGGCGCCATAGAGGGCCGAATAGGCCTCCCCGCGAACGGGACCCGCCCCAGTGATAGGCCCGATGATCTCCTTGGCCCGCTCCAGCGGGCGCGATGCCTCGCCGAGGGTTTCGCCGCACCGGCCGCAGCGTACCTCCCCCCCCGAGAGCCAGAGATCGTCGGTAATCCGGCGCGCTCCGGGCGGGAATTCGGTGTTTTCCGCGCTCTTTGGCTCCCCGCCCAACCGCTCCCGGCGGATTTCCAGCCGCCGGTGCGCGGTGGCCTTCTCGTCCACCCCGCCCGATGAATCCAGGGCGAGGCCATGAATTTCCTCCGCCACACGGGACGAGATCACCCCCTCGGTTAAATCGTGCCGGACGGCCTCGGGCGCGCGCGTGATGGGGTCGCCGTAGCCCGCCGCGCCCTGCCAGTTGTGGTACCAAACCTCGTTTCGCCCGAAGGCCCGGCGCGGGTGCTTGATGGGCAGGGTCTCGTGCCGCCCCGGTATGTCCTCGAGCCGCGAGGGGGGCATCTCCCCCCGGTCGAGCGCGTCGTGAACCCCGCTTTCAGAAACCATCATGAGGCGAATCGAGGCTCCGGGCAGACCGCCAGAGAGGCCGATGGCGTTGGGCATCTCGCCGCCCGTTCCGGCGAAGCTTCCCTCGAGATAACCCTCGGGGGCGCGCCATGTCAGATAGGCCAGCTCGGCCGAGCGGCCGCCGCGAAAGCGGCCCGGGCCGCCCGAGTCCTCCAGATGATTCCGGAAGAGATAGAGGAGGGGAAAATCGGCCTCGATTTCCTCGATGTTCGCCACGTTCGGCGTCGTATTGAAGACGATGCCGCCGGTGTCCACCCCGTCGGCGTCGGTGCGGGCGCCGCCCCCGCCCGCGAAGTGGCTCATCTCGGTGTAGACGAACGGGTAGCCGTGTTGTGAGGTGCCCGAGACGATGGGACCCATCGAGGAGCCGGTCCACATGCTCATCGCCTCCCCGCGCAGGTCCTCGCTGGCGAGGAGCATTCGCGCCACCGATCCGAAAACGGTGTCGATGGTGACGATGACGGCGGATATCGTCGCCATCGAGCACGGAGCCGGGTAGGCGCAGTTGTTGACCGTGCCCTCCTCGGAGATGACCTCGATGCAGTTCTGGATACCCCGGTTCCAGGGAAGGTCGTAGGCAAGCTGGATGTAGGTGCCGCAAAGGACCCCGGCGATCAGGCCCGAGTAGGCGCTGTTGATGAGCCCGCGCGCGTTCGGGCTCGTTCCGGTGAAATCGAAGACGAGGCGGTCTCCGGTTTTCGTGAGCTTGAGTTCAATGCGGTAAATTTCGGGGGTGTGGCCGTCGTGATCGATGAACTGCACCTCGCGCCACTCGCCGTCGGGAAGCTCGCGGAGGCGGTCGCGGAACCGGCGCTCCACATAGTCGATGCTCCCGGTCATGACCTCTCCGAGGGCTTCGAGCCCGAAGCGCCCGGCCAGCGCATGAAGGCCGCGCGTCCCCACATGAATCGCGGCGAGCTGGGCCTTCACGTCGAGGCCCACGAGCGGGTCGCGCACCTGGTTCATCACCCATGCGAAAATATCCTCGCGGAGCCGCCCGCGCTCGACGATTTTGACCGGCGGAATTCGCAGGCCTTCTTGATGAGTGTCCACGGCGTTGATGGCGAAGCCGCCCGGGTCCATACCGCCGATATCGAGCTGGTGGCCGCTCACGCCGAGCCAGGCGGTCAGCTCCCCTTCGATGAAAACGGGGGCGACGACGGCCACGTCGGCGTGGTGAATGGCTCCGCTGTAGGGGTCGTTGCAGATGAAAATGTCGCCTTCCTCGATTCCCGGATTATCGGCGCAGGTCCGCTTCGTGCTCTCGACGATGAGCGGGAGGACGTTGGACTGGGTGGCGATGTAGGGGCCGATGGCGACGAGCCCGGTATCGGGGAGCATCACCGCCGTCGCCCCGTCGTTTCCGGTCACCACCGTCTGGCTGCCCGAGCAGCGCAGATAGTGGATACCCATCTCATCGGCGATCTGGAGGATGCGGTGCCAGATGACCTCGAACTGGACCGGGTTCATGGCGAATCCTCCTTGGCCGAATTCTCCTTGACTGAATTCTCCCTGGCCGAATCATCCTTGAAGCCAGGCGTTTGCCCGAGGCGGATGCGGGTGTGCCCCGCCGCGTCGATGAGAGCGGCGGCGCCCGGAGGAAGGGCGATGGTGGTGCCGGGGTGCTCGATTATCGCGGGTCCCTCGATCCCGGCGCCCGCCGGCAGGGCGGGACCGTCGAATATGGGGGTTTCCTGCCAGTTCACTTTCGCGCTCCAGTGAACGCGCCGCGTTTTCCCGGGGGTTGGAGACAGGGATTTTTCGGGAGTGGATACCGGCTCGGGGGGCAGGGCGGGGCCCAGGGCGTTGATCCAGATGCGTGTTATCTCTGTGCCCGCCTCGGTGTAGGCCGACTCCTCCCCGTAGCGCAGGGCGTACTCACGGGCGAAATCTCCTAAAACACGCTCGAGGGAGGATGCTCCCATCGGGCCGCCGGGGAATGGAACCCGGAGGCTGTGGACCTGCCGCCGCCAGCGAATCGCACACCAGCGATCGAAGCGCCGCTCCCCCTCGGGGACTCCCGCGCGGGCCAGCATCTCGCCCCCCTCGGCCTCGAGATCGGAGAAGCCCCGGCCGAGGTCCGCCGCCCCCTCCGGCGGAAACACGGTCAGCGAGTGTTCGAGCATATAGCGGACGCCCCCCGCCGCCGCGCCGAACGCGCTCAGGACCGTCGCATGGTAGGGGACGATGACCTCATCGATCCCGGCCTCGGCCGCATAGGCGCAGGCATGGGCGGGCCCCGCGCCCCCGTAGGCGATGATGGCGAAATCGCGCGGGTCGCTGCCGCGCTCGAGGGTGGTCTTGCGGATAAGGTCGGCCATCTGGGCGTCGATGATTTCGCGTACCCCGGCGGCCGCCGCCGTGGCGTCGCCGTCAAAGAAGCGCGGGGCGACGGTCCTCTCGAAGGCCCGCTTCGCCGCCTCCGGGTCGAGGGCGATCCGCCCGCCCAGGAAGTTTCCGGGGTTCAGGACGCCGAGGAGCAGATCGGCGTCGGTAACGGTGGGCTCCTCGCCGCCCGCGCCGTAGCAGGCCGGGCCGGGCCGCGCCCCGGCGGAGCAGGGCCCCACGCGCAGCCGCCCCTCGTCCTCCCAGGCGATCGATCCGCCCCCCGCGCCGATCGAAACGACATCCACCATCGGCACGAAGACGTGGTACTGGGTGATGACGGTCTCGTCGGCGAGGCCCCAGCGTCCATCCTCGACGAGGGCCACCTTGAAGGTCGTCCCCCCGACATCGGTGGCGATGAGTTTGGTCTTCGAGAGCTCGCCCGAGAGGCGTGCCGCCCCTGCCACCCCGGCCGCGGGTCCGCTCTCCACCGTCCGAATCGGGACCACCCGCCCGGGCGGGGTGAGCCCGCCGTCGGACTGAACGATGAGGGGCGCGCGCCTGAGCCCCGAGGCGGTCAACCGCGCTGTTAAGCCCTCGAGGTAGCCCTCCATCTCCCGGCCCACATAGGCGTTCAGCACCGCCGTCGCCGTGCGCTCGTACTCGCCCAGGCGTCCCGAGACTTCAGAGGAGAGACTCACCGGAATTCCCGGCGCCTCCTCGGCCGCGATCTCGCGGAGGCGAAGTTCATGGCCCGGATTCCGGAACGACCAGAGCAGCCCCGCCGCCAGAGCCTCTATCTTGTGATCGTGGACGAGTTCGCGGATGGCCGCCCGTGCGCCCACTTCATCGAGGGGGACAATCGCCTCGCCCGTCGAGTCCACCCTTTCGGCCACCTCGGCGATCCGGCTGCGGGGGACGATGGGGGGCGGCTTGTCGGTGCGCCGGTAGTGCCGCCGCTCGGCGAGCGAGAGGCCCGCCACGCGGCCGATGCCGCGCATGATGAGAATCTGGTCGCCGAACCCGCGCGTCGCGATCAGGCCCACCCGCGCGCCCGAGCGCGTCCAGAGGACATTCGAGGTGACGGTCGTGCTGTGGGCGAGGAGGTCCGCCGCGCCGAGCAGATCGCCCAGAGCGAGACCGAGCTGGGCGGCGGCGTCCTCGAGGACGGTCATCACTCCTTCAAGGTAGTCGCCGGGGGTCGAGGGGGCCTTGGCGAGGACGGCCCGACCGCCACCGCTTTTCACCACGGCGGCGTCCGTGAAGGTCCCGCCGATGTCGATGCCGATGCTGTACATAATTCCTCAGCGGGTGCGCGAAGGTGTCTGGTTGATCGCGGATAATCAGGAGTCCAGGGATTTTATCACAGGGCCGAGGGGGCTGCATCCGGGACGGCGAGAATTTCGACGCTCTCCCGTGTGGCGGGGGTCACTCTTCGGGAGGATTTTGGGTTTCCCGGCCTCGGGCCGAGCCGTATGATGAGCGTTAAGAACTATTTTTCGATTGATTAAAGGAGGTGGGACATGGTTCGGAGATTCGGAGTCTGGTTTATCGCATTGATGTTCGCGCTCTCGGCGGCGGCTCCGGTTTTTGGAGCGGGCAGGGGTAAGGGCCGGGGCAAAGGAAATCCTCCTGGCTGGGAGAAGGGCGAGAAAAAAGGCTGGAAGGGCGGGAGCGAGCCTCCTAGTTTCGGCAAGCGCGGCGGAAAATCGAAAAAAGCCAAAAAGAACGGCGATGACGATGAGAAAGAGAAGGACGAAAAAGGGGACAAAGAAAAGAAAAAGAAAAAAGAGAAGGTGAAGAAGGAAAAGAAAAGCAAGAAAGAAAAAAAAGAAAAAGAAATCCAAAGGGAAGCGGCGGGGAAGAAAGTAAACAATTGGGAGCCGCAGGTCAGCCCCTATGTACCACCCTCGATCAGCTGTCCGAAGGTTTTAAGATTTTCCCTGGCGCTCTCTATCTCCCGGCCCGCGGCGTAGCTTTCGATGGCGGCGATTCCGGTGAAGAATTTTCCGATCTCGCGAAGCGGCGGGCCCAGGTCGTGAATTCCCTCGGCGAGGGGAACGTGAACGCGCTCGCGGGTCGAGCCGCTGAGGTGGATGTGGGCGATGAAGGGCTCAAAGCCTTTTGTTTCCGCTGGCAGCCCGCTGTAGAGCAGATGCGCGAGGTCCACCGTGATTCCGAAGCCGGGGCGGTCCACCTTCCGGGCGATTTCCGCCGCCGTGGGGATATCGGTGACGTACTCGCCCGGACGAGCCTCCATC
>JAPYQX010000479.1 GCA_029937135.1 Nitrospinota bacterium | reverse complement strand
TTCGCGCACGGCTTTGAGATCAAAACGCAGGGTTTTAGCGACATCCACGACATCACCGGGGAGGTTGCCGGCGCGATCCGGCAAAGCGGCCTGGACAGCGGAATCGCCGTGATCGCCGTGCCCGGCTCGACGGCGGGGGTGACCACCATCGAGTTCGAGCCCGGCGCGGTCTCGGATCTCAAGGAGGCCATCGCCCGTCTTGCCCCCGAGGATTGCGAATACGCCCACGACGCCCGGTGGGGGGATGGCAACGGATTCTCCCATGTGCGTGCCGCGCTCCTGGGGCCGGGCCTGTCGCTGCCGTTTCGCGGGGGCGAACTCCTCACCGGCACCTGGCAGCAGGTGGTCCTCGTCGATTTCGACAACCGGCCCCGAGACCGCCGGGTGGAGGTCCAGTTGGTCGGGGAGTGAGGGGGCGAGTGATTCCCCTCAGGCGCTACCCCGGATCGTTTTTTCTATCAACTCAAGCGCGGCCGAGGCGAAGGCCCACATGTTCGCTTCGCGGTCGGCGCTGCCCGTCTCAAGGGTGATTACCTCGTCCGTGGGTCCCGAAACGGCGATGCAGGAATGGCCGGGGTCGTCTCCGTAGCGGTTCCCCTTCGGGCCCGTCGCGCCGGTTTCGCCGACGCCCCAGGTGGCGCCCAGATGCTCCCTGGCGGCGCGGGCGATGCGCAGGGCGTACTCCTCGGTGCTGGGCCGCATCCCCTCGAATGTGTCCTGCGGCAGGGCGAGCATCTTGTTCCGCGACTCGTAGGTGTAGAGCACCCCGCCACCCAGGAAGTAGGCCGACGCGCCGGGGACGGACAGCAGCGACGCCGAAATCAGCCCGCCCGCCGAGGTCTCGGCGATAGCGATGGTCTGGTTCTTCTCCTTGAGAAGCGCTCCGAGGGCCGCCCCCATTTCACTCAGATTCGGCATGACATCCTCCCGCGATGAAAAGGTTTATGAGATCGGGTTGAAGCCCCATTGTAGAGGATTTTCCGGATATTTGAAGTGCCGGGCGCGAGGCCAAAGGGCCGGGCATCGAGCTAGGGGCGCGGTTCCCTCCGTTCGCGAGACGGGCGGCCCGGTTCGCGGTTATGATGACGAAATTGCCATAAATGAATACGCTCGCCGGGGCGGACCTGTTTTTTCAGAGGGGAGATCATCGATGCCGATTCACAAGATTTACGAGATGGAAAAGCACAAAGAGGACGCCTCGCCCGAGGCCGAGATACGGCGGGTGAAGGGAGAATTAATGAAGGCGGGGATTGTCGTCTACAAAAAAGACAAGGGCGCTCCGCCTCACTCCCATCCCAACGACGAGCAGTTCAACCTCATCCTCGAGGGGCGGCGGGTGATGATCCTCGACGGCGAGGTGGTGGTGGCGGGGCCCGGCGATCTGATTCACATCCCGCGAAACTCGGTCCACGGCGGCGGGCGCTCTCTGGACGAGCAGAGCGTTTTCTTCGCGGTGAAAAGCCCGGCGGGAAGCGGCGTCATGGGCGAGGACTATCAAGCGGTGGACAACGCCGAGGAGCTGGTCCGGATGGTGGACGAAAAAGTGGCCGAGATTCGGGCGGCGGACGCGAACGGGGACTAGCGGCGAGTCC
>JAPYQX010000131.1 GCA_029937135.1 Nitrospinota bacterium | reverse complement strand
CCATCCTGAAGGAAGGCCTCCTCTCGGAGGCCACCTCGGGAAACTTCTGAGCCCGCCCAAGAGGAGGCGGGCAGTGGAGCGTGTATGCGAGCTCTTCCGCGTGTCGGAGCGTCGTGTCTGCCGCATCGTGAGGCAGGCCCGCTCGACCCATCGCTATCAGCCCAGATGCCGAGACGATGAGGAGCGGCTCACCGCTCGAGTGGTGGAGCTGGCAAGTCTGTATGGGCGCCATGGGTATCGTCAGGTGTGGGGGCGCGGATGGAAGGCTGGGGTGTGAATCGCAAAAGGGTGGAGCGCATCTGGCGCCAGGAAGGGACTCAAGGTGCCCCGGAAGCAGCCCAAGCGGGGGCGCTTGTGGCAGAACGACGGCTCCTGTGTGAGGAGAAGGCCAGAGCGCCCGAATCATGTATGGGCATATGACTTCTGTGCCGACAGAACCCACGACGGGCGCTCTCTTCGACTACTTGTCGTGGTGGATGAATACACGCGGGAGTGTTTGTCAATTGATGTGGGTAGGAAACTCAAGTCAGAAGATGTACTGGATCGGCTGACCGAGCTATTTGTAAGAAGGGGGCTCCCCGACCACATTCGCTCGGACAACGGTCCTGAGTTCACATCAAAACGCGTGAGGGACTGGCTCTCGGACTTGGGAGTGAAGGCGCTCTTGATCGAGCCTGGCAGCCCCTGGGAGAATGGGTATGTTGAATCTTTTAACGGGAAGATGCGGGACGAGCTTTTGAATCGGGAAACATTCTACACGCTGGATGAGGCGAAGATCCTGGTGGAGCGCTGGAGGCATGTCTACAACCGAATCAGGCCGCACAGTTCACTGGGCTACCGGCCTCCAGCACCAGAAACAAAAGAACCATGGCCTCCGGGCTTCGCTCCGCTTCGCCCTACGGCCATGGTTCCAAGACTCTCATAGGAAATGGTACAACTATCGGGGGCAGGTCACCTGCATAAATTGCCGAAGGATTGCTCAAAACAAAAAAAGCTTACGGCTCATCACCGCAAACTTTTGATTTTATTGGTGGTGGGCGGAGTCCGCTGCGAACCCTTCTCTGCCTAATTCCCTGTTTAACAGGGAAAATACAGGGGAAATCTACGTTTTTGGCCCTTTCCACCGGCAAAGTCCCGTGAATTCGCCCATGAATTAAAGAGCATTCGGAATTACGCCTGAAAATCGGAACAGGGAATTATATGGAACTATCAGGGAAATTGTATTTACTCTACTCCCAACTCCTCACACCTAAAAATTCACCATGCATAGAAATTATATATACTGTTTATTGAGGCAGGGAGATTGGTATTTTAATAGGCATATTAAATTTATTTAGGAGTGATAATGACATCCTCCTCCTACCTTGTTCACATCGACGATGTCCCGCTCGAATCACAAGATAAAAGTCAAGGATGGACCATCTCTGAATTTCGGCTTCCCCTATCATCTAAGCAAGGAAGCCGTACCGCCGTACCCGATTCCTCACTCCCACTCCAACCGCAACAACTAAAAAGGCCATCCATTTCAATAAATGTTAAAATCGGCGGCGTAGCGGGAACTTTTTTTCAGATTAACTATCCAAGCCAAGTATTTTGGCTGGGTTGGTTTTGATCATCAGATCGATTTCCTTTCTTTCAACGCCCAGTTGCATGAGCATGTTGCAAAACACGCGCATTCCTTCGGCCGGGCCCGGGCTCGTGTGCTGGCCTCCATCGGTGATGACGGTGCAGCGCTCGGCGCCAACTTCTTTAACAATGTCGGCTCCTTCCTTTGGGTGCCGGCCGGCAAACATGGGGTTGATGGCATTATAAGAAATGTTGAGGAAGGCGCCCATGTCACCGATGGCTTTCATGTGATCCATCGTGAAGGAGGGGTTACTATTCGGATGCTCCACCATGCAGCGCTCGGGCTTCACGCCCATAGCCATCGCTTTCCGGAACAGGTCAATGGTTTCCTCGGGAGAGATATGGCCGTTGGAAAGCACCAGATCGTACTTCACGACAGCCTCGAGAATTTTTTGAAGATCGTCCGTAAACTCTTTGGTGCCCGGATTATAAAGACTGATGGGCTCGACTTCCGTCCCGAACAAGAAGTGGGTGAAAAGATGGCCTTGAGTCGGCTTGCTGTGTTGGTGAACCGAGTCCAGGGTAGGCATCTGGCTGACCTTGACTCCCTCTCCTATCGACATCATCACGCAGCGGTAGCTCAGGCCGCCACAAGGATGATTACATGCATGAAGGCTAAATATCTCAAGCTCAGGCACAGTCTTCTTCGTAAGAATGGCCTTGTGCGTTGTGGGGCGGAAACGATCCTTGAATACGACTCCGCGCATGCCCATCTCCACAGCCAGGCGGGCGATATCGATGGTATCCCCCCAGCGCTCCACGCTATCCGGGCCGGAATGGATGTGAACGTCGATCGAACCATCGAGAAGATTATTGAGTTTAATATTAGACCTGGTTTCCGCGCATTCACTTCCCATGATTGCGCCTCCTGATGATCTAAAAATGCTGGCCTAAGGGATGACAAAATGAAGAACTCAGTGGGGATTTTTTCCAGACCCCAGGATTAATTCGCATCTTTAAAGTCCTACTTACGATCCATCGTGAGATGAGATCGACAAGACAGCGGGGTTGCCGGTTCGGTTGCTCCAGGCGTGATTGGCGCCCCGCAGTATCGCGACTTCCCTTGTCACCAAATTCACTTCTTCGGTGTCGAGCACCAGCGTAATTTCGCCCTCTAGAACAAAACAAAAATCGGCAGTTTGTGTCTTTTGCATGTACGGATGAGGAGCCGATGGCGAATACGTGGAAGCGCCCGGCGACCCCATGGCGCTGAAGAAAGCCTCAACCTCGGCGGAGCCGACCTTGGCCTTCCAGACATCATCCGGCGGAAAAGTTACGACCCGGCACACCGTGCCTTTCGCAGGGGGTTCAATCGTATGAGGCGATTGAAGGGATTCAAAAACCATCCCCGCGGGATAGTTATCAGTGACCCAGAGCCGCGCCGAGGCGAAGCCCGGCCTCGCGGGATCGAAGCGGACATCGGGCGCCGGACCGTCACTGACCAACGATCCTTTCCCATCTTCCGTGTCTATGGTCACTATCCTCCGGGCAGGCTTCACCCCATCGGGCAGTTTCAGATTGGGATCGGGATGAATGACCTTATCGTTTCCCTGGGCCAGACCCGCCGGCCCGTCCACGAAACGCGTCCCGATCATGTCGAAGGCCATCAGGCATTCCTCCCGGGGGCTGGCCCACTGATGCCATGCGCCTATCTGGCAAACGATGTCGCCCGCCTTCATCAGGAGCGTACCGTCATCCAGAACCAGCTCCCGCTCACCCGACAACACGATGCCGTAATCCACCGTCTCGGTCTTGTGCATACCGCGGCCTCGATCCCACCTCCTCCTCGAGGGCGTAGCCGTCGGCTCATGCATCGGTTCAATTGCCGGATTCTTGGCGGGGTCCAGGTTGTCCGGATATTTTTCTGCGTGAATGATGCGAAGGTGTCCTCCGAGGGCCGGACCCGGAAAATCATAGGGCAGGGTTCCATCGTCGCGCTCTCCGGAGAGGAGAGGAACCTTGTCGTACCAGACCCAAAGATCGGTGTGGCCTCTCCCCTCTATCGGGCCCGGGTAGGAGTTAGGGGCCGGGCCATCCCAAACGACTTTCGACTTTCCTTGCTCATCGTTCCCAGTAACGACTCTTCGAATCGGTTTCAGTCCCGCCGCCATGATTTCTGCCTCCCTTTCGAGATGTGGTTCTCATAATAACTATCCCAGAATATTTTCTAAAATTGTCGCCCGAGGAGACCTCTCTCAAATTTTTATCCGATAGCCAGCGGGGCCATGGCCATGACATCGGTCGCGACATCCACCACAACGGGCCGATCCGCGGAGAAAGCCTGATCAAGGGCACTAGCGATTTCGGAGGGCTTTTCCACCCGAATACCAAGGGCGCCCATCGACTCGGCCACCTTTGAGAGATCGGTGTCGTCGTACTGCCAAATAAATTCATGCTTACTTTGTAGCTCGCCTCCCGCGATCGCAGTCAGCCCTTGGAGTCCATGGCTCAAGGCATTGTTGTTGTTGACCAGAATGACAGCGTTGATCTTCCGACGCACAGCCGTCTCAATCTCCGCGAGGTGATACCAAAAACCCCCGTCTCCGGTGAAAAGAACGACGGGCCGATCGGGGTGGGCGCACTTTGCACCCAGCACGGCCGGCAAACCCCATCCCAACGAACCAGCGCACCGGATGAAACCTTGGCCCGGCTCGGTAAGATCGACCATTCCTCCCGTCCACATTCCCGCATGACCGGTATCAGCGACCAGGAGCGCGTCCGGCGGAAGACGATCAGTGAGATCCTTGCAGATGCGCTCGGGGCGGATGGGAACGGCATCCGAGGTCATAAGGGATTCGAACTCTTTGTACCATTCCTCCACGGAAGTTTTTGCCCGCTCGGTCCACTCCCTACGGGAGGGGGCGGTGGTAGCGTCGGCCGCCTCGATTAACTTCCTCAGGCTGACCTTCGCATCCCCCATGATAGCGGCCTTGAGCGGGTAGTTCCGCCCGAGCTCTTCGGGGTTGATATCGAGCTGGATGACAGGCGTCCCTATCTGGGGGAGCTTCCATTGATTCGTTACTTGACCGCCGGTCTTGCTCCCCACAAAGAAGACCAGGTCGGAATCAAGCACCGCCTGGTTCGCTGTTTCGCGGGAATATACGCCTACGACACCCACCGAGAGCGGGTGGTCCGCCAGAACGGTGTCTTTGGCGTTGAGGGCGGTAGCGATGGGGATGGAGAGTTTTTCGGCGAGTTCCACAAGCTCCGGCCCCGCCCCCGAAGCGCGAACGCCGCCTCCTGCCACGATGATGGGCTTCTTCGCCGCCCCCAGGAGCCTTGCCGCCTCCTGAATACTCCCCGGCTCTGGCTCTGGCCGGAAAGCGGGCACCCGGGTAGTGGCCTCGTCCACGATAACCTCAAGGTCTCCTTCCGCGTCGTCGGTCAGTTGCCCCCCCTGTCCCATAAGCTCCAAATGAACAGGTCCCGGAGTTCCTGAGGTAGCAACTCGGAAGGCCTCTCGAAGCAGGTCCGGGTACCGTTCGACATGTTCCACTCGGACGTTGAATTTAGTGACCGGGTCGAAAATAGAGAGGTCCTCGATTTCCTGATAGGCATTTCGATAGTGGGTGAGAGGATCGCTTCCGCCCGTGATGGCTATCACGGGAGAGCACCCGAGATATGGGTCTCGAAGACCCGCGGCAAGGTTGGACGTCCCCACCGTCTGGGCCATGCATATCCCGGGGCGGCCGGAGGCGCGGGCATAACCATCCGCCATGTAAACCGCCGACTTTTCTCCATGGGTTAAGATACGCTGGATATTCGTCCGCTCATCCATTTCAAAGAGGGCGCGTTTAACAATTCCTGGCATAAAGAACACATGACTTACACCGTACGCCTGGAGCGTATCCGCGAGAAAGCGCGCACCTGTCATCTTGGGCATGGTTATTTCTCCTCAGAAAACCAGAGTTGTGAAAATAAGCAACCGAGACATGCTGGTTCGCTCCTATGCACCGAATCGAATATCTCACCCAGCCTGTTGACCTGACTATGATAAAACAACAATTCTCCATCGATAGGATTGAATGAAAACTCACCATATACAGGAGTACGAAAATGCCTTACTACAAAATTTTCGACATGGAAAAGGTACGTGAAGATGCAAGCCCCGAGGCGGAAATCCAGCGAGTAAAGGGCGAACTGATGAAGGCGGGGCTCGTCACTTATAAAAAAGATGAATTTGCAAGACTTCATGCCCATCCCAACGAAGAGCAATTCGTCCTCATCATGGAAGGAAAGCGGTATTCCATTCTCGGGAACGAGGAACGCGTTGTGGGTCCCGGCGACCTTTTGCATATTCCCCGCAACACTCGGCACGGGGCCATTACACTGACCGATAAAGTAGTTTCGTTCGTTGTAAAAAGTCCGGCGGGAACCGGGGTTCTGGGCCAAGACTACCATGAAGCGGAAGACGTCGAAGAGGTCATTAAGCGCCTCAAGTCAAAATTAGAAGAACTCGGCTAGGTGAATTTCGACGGTTTAATCGTTTTCTACGAAGGCACTAATCCGCCAGGCGCTTCATTCTTGGGTCAAGCGCATCTCGGATCCAGTCCCCGAGAAGATTTATACCCAAAACTAGAAGCATGAGCGCCAGCCCCGGGAAGACGGCTATCCACCAAGCGGTGTCGAGGTAGGAGCGCCCATCTGCGAGCATGCCGCCCCATGCGGGCGTAGGAGGCGGAACACCCACTCCGAGGAAAGAAAGAGACGCCTCGATAATGATCATCCGCCCGAGATAGAGCGTGGCTATCACGATTGCGGTGGACATGACATTCGGCAGAAGATGGCGGATGAGTATCCTAGGTGTGCGGCAACCGGTGGCCTTCGCCCCTACGATATACTCATATTCTTTTGCCGATAGAACGGCTCCTCGTATCGGACGCGCGTAGACGACCCATGTGCGAACCGCCATGGCGAGTATTACATTCTGGAGACTCGGCCCCAGAATCGCGATAATGCTCATCGCCAGCAGGATGAAGGGTACGGACAGAGCGATATCAATAATCCGGCTAATGATAGTGTCGACTATTCCCCCGTAGTAGCCCGCTACGAGCCCCAACGTTATCCCGATCGCACCACTTAAAAGAACCGCGACAAACCCAACGATAAGCGAAATCCGGGAGCCCCAGATAATACGGCTCAATAGATCCCGGCCCAACTCGTCCGTCCCCGCCCAATAGGTGAAACCGGCCTCGTTAACGTACCCCGGCGGCTTCAAGGTGATATCGAGGTTTTGCGTGTATGGGTCCATGGGGGCAAACCATTCCGGCACCAAGGCCCAAACAATGACAAAAATGACGGAAAGGAATCCGAACAACGCGGGCGGGCGCCGCAATAAATCACGAATGGCCAGTTGAAGATCCGAGGGAGCGGGGGAATCTTCATCCCAGGTTGCCGGCGTAACACTGATCGTTTCGATTCGCTCGGTCGCCATTTCTCCGATTTCTTCCTAGTTGTAGGTGATACGTGGATCGAGCCATGCGTAAAGAATATCCACACTGAGATTCACAACAACAAAACAGGTGGCGAGTAATGCCACAGCCGCCTGCACTACCGGGTAATCCTGATTGTTAATAGAATCCACCACGAGAAATCCCACCCCCGGCCAAGAGAAAACCACCTCCACGACGACCGTTCCGCCGAGCAGAATGCCCAGCTCAAGTCCAATTAAGGTAACGACCGGTATGGCCGCATTTTTCAGCGCATGCCGAAAAACAATGACCTGCTCGACGAGGCCCTTGGAGCGGGCGGTCTGGATATAGTCGCTACCCAGCACTTCAAGCATCCCCGAGCGAACAAGGCGGGTAAGCCGTGCTGTCGCGTACAGCCCCGCTGTCAGAGCAGGTAAGACAAGGTACTCCAACCCCTCGGCGCCCGAGGTTGGCAACCACTCCAACTTCACCGCAAAAAACATTATGAATAATAGACCCAGCCAGAATCCTGGCAACGACTGGCCCAACATCGCCCCCACAGTAGCGAAGTAGTCAATCCATGTATTTCGATAAACGGCGGAAAGCACACCTGCTGGAATGGATATTAAAGACGCTAAAAGCACCGACGTGAAGGCGAGAAGGGCTGTGGCCGGAAAATGATCTAAAACGATACCAAGGGCGGGTAGTTCCTGATGGAAGGAGAAACCAAAATCACCTCGGAGAACGCCCTTACTTTCGTTGTAACCAAAAAGGAAATTGAAGTATTGGATATGCATCGGCAGGTCAAATCCCATTTCCTTTTTGAATTGTGCAATATCTTCCTTGTCGGCGTCCTCAGGCATCAGAATAGCTG
>JAPYQX010000130.1 GCA_029937135.1 Nitrospinota bacterium | reverse complement strand
GATTTTCCCAGCATCTCCATCTGGTTGCCGGCGTCGTTGACGTAATACTCCCGGTGTACTTTATGTCCGGTGGCGCGGAGCACCCGGCCAAGCGCATCGCCGACGGCGGCTCCCCTGCCGTGACCGACATGAAGGGGCCCGGTGGGATTGGCGCTGACAAATTCGAGAAGAACCTTCGCGCCTTTTCCAAGATCGCTTTCACCGTACGAGTCCGGCTCCTTCAGCACGGATTCGAGACGCGCGGCCAAAAAATCCGTCTTGAGATAAAAATTCAAGAACCCGGGTTTCTCCACCCGCACTTCATCGAGGGCGCCGCCGCTGTCCGGGAAGTATTTCTTCAAACTCTCGGCGATGACAAGGGGCGCCTTGCGCTCCGTCTTGGCCAACAGCATCCCCAGATTCGTCGAATAATCCCCGAACTCCTCCTTCGCCGGGATCTCCACCTCGATGGGAGGGATCTCCCCGGTCGAGAGCGCCCCATCCTCGTGGGCGGCCTCGAAGGCTTCCCGTATCATCGATTCAAGTATTTCCTTGATCACTTAGCTTGACTCCTGTTTGGCCATGCGGCCTTTGATTTTCCACTTACCTGCGGCTATTGGCCCCGATTCTTTTGAACGGGCAGAGAAATTCCGAGATGAAAAGATATCAGGGAGCGAACCAGTTGAATCATTTCGTCCTGAATCGAGGGGTGAAACCTGAGCGAGCGGATTTTTTCGGGGGCGACCTCAACCGCCTCGATCATGGCCAAAACGGACCCGGCCCTGAGCCGCACCGACTGCCCGGCGGGGAGCTCGCACCGGCTGCACCGAAGCTCGCCCGACTCGATATCGAACGCCGCTCTTTCCTCTCCGGGTTTTTTCGTGCATGAGCCGCAATAGGACATCTCCGGAGCGATGCCCAGCTTTTTAAGCAGGCCGGCCATGAAAAGCGCCCCGATGCTTCCCGGCTCGGCGCCGGAATCGAGCGCCTCCAGCGCCACGGCCATCCACTCATAATGCTCCTCCTGACCTTCATGCACCCCGAAAACGCGATCCATGGTTTTCAGGATAATGCCCGTAAGGCGCATCGCCTCCATGTCCGACCAGAGATGGTGAAAAACCGAAATCGTCTCGCAATAGCGAAGCGTCCCCAAATCCTTGCCGGTGGGCATCGACCATTCCGCCTGGACCCGGGTCGCGGGCTCGAGTCCAACGCCGATTTTACTCTTCGGGGAGCGGGCGCCCCGGGCAACGACCCTGATCTTCCCTTCTTTCCTGGCGAAAAAGGTGGCGATGAGGCTCGTATTCGAATAAGACATGGCGCTCAATACGATTGCCTCATCCGCATGAATACTCATCAAATACCCTCCCGCAGTGAATGAACTTCCGGGACGCCGCCCGATATGCGGGGCGCCAGGCTAATATCAGCCTTTTCACGGAATTGCGGCTCTTGACGGAATAAATTAGATATGGGATACGATTCCACGCGTTGAGAGTCTTTTCCACTGATTGCAGGCGAAGGAGGTAATTGCCGCATATGCCAGGAGTGAAGGTACACGAGGGAGAATCCATCGACAAGGCGCTGAAACAGTTCAAGAAACAGTGCGAAAAGTCGGGAATTCTCACCGAAATTAAAAAAAGAGAGTACTACGAAAAACCCAGCGTCAAACGCAAAAGAAAAATGTTGGCCGCTCGGAAAAAGAGGATCAGAGCCCAGCGCCGATAAGCGGCACCTCCCGCCATCAACGGTTCCCCTTTTTTCCCTCCTTGTTAGTTATTGAATTCGAGATCGTGCAGCGCCGCGTCCCTCTGGCGCCAATTCGGTTTCACCCGGACGATGAGCCCCAGGAAAACCTGCTCGCCCAACCTCCGTTCGATTTCCAGCCGGGCGTTTTGTCCTATCTGCTTGAGGCGGCTCGCGCCCTTTCCAATCACGATTCCTCGCTGGCTCTTCCGCTCGACGTAAATCACGGCTTCGATGCGAAGGTGGTCCGATTTCGGGTCGCGCTCCATCTCCGTCACCTGGACCGCTACGGCGTAGGGAACCTCGCGGTGAAGCTGCCGGAAAACCTGCTCGCGGATAAACTCTGCGGCCAGGACCCGCTCCGGGGTGTCCGTGACCGTACCCGGCGGAAAATAGCGCGGCCCCGCGGGGAGAAGCTCCAGGAGCATGGAAAGCATCCGGTCCACGTTCTCTCCCTTCAGGGCCGAGATCGGGAAATATTCCTTGAAGCGGCCTACCCGGGAATAACGCTCGAACAGCGGGAGCAGCGTTGTTTTGTCCTTGATGAGATCCACCTTGTTGAGGACAAAAATCAAGGGGGTCTCCGCGTTATCGAGCAATTCCAGAGCCTGAAGGTCGGCCCTCTCGTCGCGTCCGTCCGTCATGAAAAGAATAACGTCCACCCCGGAAACGGCGGCCTTCGCCTCCTCGAGAAGAAAATGGCCCAGCTTCGAGGAGGGCCGCTCGATACCCGGCGTATCGACAAAAATCATCTGCGCTGCAGGGCGGTTGTAGATGCCCAGAAGGCGACGGCGCGTGGTTCCAGGCTTGTGGGTGATGATGGCGAGTTTTTGGTCAAGGATGCGGTTCAGGAGGGTGGATTTTCCAGTGTTCGGACGGCCGACGATGGCTACGAAACCCGAGCGGTGACCGTCTGGTACGGGCGGGTCGGCCGGAACGGCCGGGGCTTCACTCCCGCCGGAAAAGATGCTCCCAACGCCGGCATTTCCCTTTCGATTCGCCGGGCGTTTTTTCTTGTTGGCCACCGAATCACCTCAGCGGGGCGGCTGCGCCCCTCGGATGCCGAGTTCGCGGAGCTGGGCCTCATCCACACCGGAGGGGGCGCCCGTCATGAGACAGACCGCCCGCTGCGTCTTGGGAAAGGCGATAACGTCGCGTATCGAGGGAGAGCCCGTCAGGAGCATGACAATGCGGTCGAGCCCGAAGGCGATGCCGCCGTGGGGAGGCGTTCCGTAGGAGAGCGCCTCCATGAAGAAACCAAAGCGCCGCGCCGCCTCCTCGTCGTCCATGCCCAGGGCCTCGAACATCCTCCGCTGAACCTCTCTTTGGTGAATCCGCGTGCTGCCGCCTCCTATCTCAAGGCCGTTGAGGACCAGATCGTAGGCCAGCGCCCTGATTCGGGTCGGCTCGGTATCGAACAGCGGAATATCCTCGGGAACAGGCGCCGTGAAAGGATGGTGAAGGGCGAAGTGACGGCCCTCCTCCTCGTTCCACTCGAGGAGCGGGAAATCAACCACCCAGCAAAAATTGAATTTTTTATCCGGGCCGTCGAGCAGGCCGATCCGGGCGGCGATTTCCTGCCTCAGCTGGCCCAGCACCGCCGCGCTCACCTCGGGTTTGTCCGCCACCATCATCAACAAATCGCCCACCTCGGCCCCCGCACGGGCGCCGATCTCCTCGAGCTGACCCTCGCCGAAGAATTTGGCGATATTCGACTCATAACCCTTTTCGGTGCGCTTGACCCAGGCGAGGCCGCCCGCGCCCAGTTCAATCGCGCGCGCGATGATGTCCTCGATCTCTTTTCTCGAGGCCGAGGCCATGCCGGGGCCCGCCATCGCCCGCGCGACGCCTCCCTTTTCAATCGCTCCCTTGAACACCTTGAACCCGCTCGCATCGGCAATGTCGGAGATCGTGGCCAACTCCATTCCAAAGCGGCGGTCCGGCCGGTCGGTTCCGTATCGCTCAATGGCCTCGTCGTAGGGAACCCGCGCGAAGGGAAGCGGGAGCTCCAGGCCCAGCGTTTTCTTCCAGATAGCGGCCATCAACCCCTCCATCAACCCGAAAAAGGATTCGCGGTTCATGAACGAGGTTTCGATGTCGATCTGGGTGAATTCCGGTTGCCTGTCAGCGCGAAGATCCTCGTCGCGGAAACATTTGACGATCTGATAGTAGCGGTCGAAGCCGGCGACCATGAGAATCTGCTTGAACATCTGGGGGCTTTGCGGGAGCGCGAAAAACGAGCCGCGCTGGACCCGGCTGGGGACGAGGTAATCGCGCGCGCCCTCGGGGGTGCTTCGCGTCAGGACTGGAGTCTCGATATCGACAAAATCATTTTCGGTCAGGTAGTTCCGGATGGTCTGGGTCGCCCGGTGGCGGAGGAGAAAATTCTCGCGAAGCGAGGAGCGCCTCAAATCCAGGTAGCGGTACTCGAGCCGGGTGGTCTCCCCGGCGGAGGAATCATCGTCAATCGGAAACGGCGGCGTCTTGGCCTCGCTCAGAACCTCGAGTTCCGTAATCCGGATCTCGATCCCACCCGTCGCCAGGTTCGGGTTGGCCATCCCATCGGGCCGGGCGATGACCTTACCCTTGAGGGCAAGCACCCACTCCGGCCGGACCCGGTCGGCCAGCTGGTGCGCCTCCTCGCTATAGGAGGGGTCCGCCACGACCTGGGTGAGGCCGTAGCGGTCGCGCAGGTCGATGAATATCAGGCCGCCGTGGTCGCGGTTCGTATGGGCCCAGCCCATGAGGACGACTTCGCTCCCCTCTTCGGTTGTGCGAAGCTCCCCGCAGTTGTGTGTCCGGCCCACATCGAGAAGAGTGCTCAAGCCTCCAACTCCTAGAAAATTACAATAAAATAACGGAAAACAACGAAAAATCCCCGGTCCGCCTGAAATCACAGGGCACAAAACCACTGACTCGCCGCCCCCGCTCATCGGGGCGCGAGCCTATCACGGCCCAAAAAGGCCCTCAACCGGCATCCGGCCCACCCGGAAAAAAACGGTGACACCCTCAACCGGCCATCCGGCGGGCGAAAATGATCTGGAGGCTGAAAATTCGGATCATTTAACGACTAGAATCATCGGGGGTATTGTTGAGTGGATTGCATTTCAGTAAAAACATGAAGGGACGAATGATTTTAGCCTGAAAACACCCGATGTAGCCGCCAGGAAGAGACAGTATACTCTGGCAGAATTGCCGCTTGAGTAGTAATTCGCCACGCACAGGATTCGCTCGCTCTCTCCGGCCGGCGGCCCCGCCGAGGCCAGTAACCGCGTCACGGGCGGCGGCGCACCCGGAGATCACCCCGACGCGGCTGGCGGCCTCGTCACGGGAAGCGGCCCAGCCGTCCTCTGGACAACCGGAGCAGACAAGGCCCGCCTTTCGCTCATGAAGTGGGACGGAAAGCATTTCGCTTTCAAACTCGAACACGGGCGGGCCCGGTGGCTCATGTTTATGAACGCCGGCCGCCGCATCAGAGCCAGTAAATTGCCAAAAGGCAAATTCGACCTTGTGAGGATTCCCGAGCGGATGTTGAGAGACAAAGGTGTCCTGAGCTGCCTCGAGCGGATTCGCCCGTTCGCCGTGATCGCCTCCCCGCAGAGCACCCGCCGCCTCCCCCTTGAGAAATGGCGCGTTCTCAGGGCGCGCCAGCGCGCCCTTGGCTTCTACAGATCGCGCTACGCGGGGATGGTCCGGGTTTCGACCGGTGGGGAGGCTCTCGGGACCGCCGGGGCCTCTCTCGGAGCCACCGGGCGAATTGAACGCTACAAGACCTCCCGGCCTTGGCCGCGTCCCACCCGAAGCCGCTGGGTGCGCTATTATTCGGGCGAGGAGAGGTCTGAGAAGCGGTTGAGAGCCCGCCGCCTCCGGCGCGGCAAATAAATTTTTGGGGAAATAATGGACTTGAAAAACGCGGCGACCGTCTACTACTCCAGAAGAACGCTCATCACCTGGTCGCTCTCGGCGGCCGCGGCGGTGGCCCTCGCCGCCGGCATGGTGTTTTTCACTACCGGAGCAAGACACGCCGCCGATATCAAACTTCTGAGGGGTCAGGTCCGCCTTCTCTCGGCCCGGAGCGTGAAATTACGGGCTTCCAACAGTAAGATTGAAAAACAGGCCGCCGCCCTGAAGCTCCGGCTCGGGAAAACGCCCCCGGAGAAATCCACACCGGTGCCCGCGCTGATGATCGAGGAACGCGGTTTTCCACTGGGCGAGGCCGTTGAAATCCTTCCCGGCCGCGTATTCATCACCCTCTCCCGGCTGGACGGCGGGCGGGCGCGAATCCGAATTGCCGAAATCGGCGGCGGGGAGACCTCCAACCGGAGCCGGGCGCTCCAGCCGGGCCAGACCTGGCGGTTCACGACGGGCGGAAACGCCTACGCCCTCCTGTTCCACTCTCTCAAGGGGACACCGCCCGAGGCGCGCCTTTCAATTCGGCAGCTTGAAAATTAGACCGCGCCCTTTTTCCGTTCTCAACTTCGTGGGATCTATTTTGCAGCCTTCTCGGATGAGCCGGGGTCGGCGGCGAAGGTTTTCACGGTGCGCCGCCAGCGCGAGGACAGGGCATCCTTGTCCATTGGACAATCGATGACATGCACCCCTCCCCCGGCCCGCGCGGCCGAGAGGGCATTGGCCAGTTCACCACCCGAGCCAACGCGGTGCCCCTTCGCGCCGAACGCGGCGGCAAGCGCGGCGAAGTCGGGGCTGTTGATCTTGGTACCGATGTAGCGCTCCCCGTAGACATGCTTTTGCGAATGGCGCAGCGCACCGTAATGCCCGTCGTTGAAAACGACATAGGTCAGATCGATCCCGAGAGAAACCGCCGTCGCCAGCTCCCCGCACGCCATGACGAAGCTCCCGTCCCCGACGATGACGCAGACGGGCCGCTCCGGCGCCCCGAGTTTCGCCCCGTAGCCGGCGGGGACGGCATAGCCCATCGACTGATAGGCCTCGGAGAGAAGCACGCTCCTCGGACGATGAATCTCGAAAGCCTGCTCCATGAGCCAGCTCTGGGTGGCCGAGCTGTCCGAGACGAAGATCGTGTCGGGGGAAAAAGCGTCCCGAATCGTTTTCATGACGAAGAGACCGTCGAAGGGAGGAGCGGCGGGCTGGTCGATATAGGCGCGGAGGCGCTCGGCGTAAACCGATTTCGAGGTTCGGACGCGGAAATGGCCCTCGCCCGGCGGGCGATCATCTATCGTCTCAAGACGCTTGAGGAGACCGGTCAGCGCCGAATGAGCATCCGCCAGAATCCCCTGGCGCGCCGGATAGTTCCTTCCGAGGCGGGCAGGGTCAATGTCGATTTGAATCAGATTTTCGGGAATCGGAATCCGGTAGTACTGGGTGGCGAACTGCCCGAATCCCGTTCCCACCGCGAGGCAGAGGTCGGCCTCAGAGAGCATCTCCTCGCATCCCTCGAAGGTGGCGACGCCGAAATTCAGCGGGTCGTTTTCCGAAAGGATTCCCCGGCCCTTGATCGAGGTGACGACCGGGGCGCCAAGCTTCGAGGCCAGGAGCTGAATCTCGCGCCCGCAGCCCGAGACCACGGCCCCGAATCCGGCATAGATGACCAGGCGCTTCGCCGCGAGGAGGGCATCGACGGCCTTGTCCAGCCCGGCTTCATCCGGCGCGGACGGATTTTCAGGCAAGGGAAACTCGGGGGCGCGAAGCACGCGCTCCTCCTCCTCCCGAAGGAGGTTCGATTTCACCACCACCTGAACCGGGCCCGGCCGCCCGGCCGCCGCCCACTTGAAGGCGGCGTCCACCGCCGGGGGGATTCCCGCTACGGAATCCGGGACGAGAACGGTTTTCACGCAAGATCGCAGGGCGTTCTCCATGTCCACATCGTGGATGGCGCTCTTATCGCGCATGGTATCGGCCAGGGCCGATGTGACGGCGACGATAGGCACCGAGTCCTCAAATGCCGACTGAAGCGGCGTGGCGAGGTTGGTTCCACCCGGGCCGGGTACGGTAAAGACAACTCCCGTCCGCCCGGACACCTTGGCGTAGGCGTCAGCGGCGAAACCCGCGCCCTGCTCGTGTCGCGAGACGACGGGATCTATTGGAAAATCGATCAGGGCGTCATAAAAAGGCAGGGTGAGCGTGCCGGGAATTCCGAAAATATGCTCGGTCCCGTTCTCGCGGAGGGCGTCCAGAAGCGCTCTCGAGCCGGTTCGTGCCATGAAAAATTCTCC
>JAPYQX010000478.1 GCA_029937135.1 Nitrospinota bacterium | reverse complement strand
GTATTACAAGGAATTCATCTCCGCCAAAGCGGGCGACCACCTCCTCCAATCCATCACCTTCCCCAATCGCCAGCATATCGCTTTTTCTGATGCATGATTTAAGGCGTTGCGAGGCCTCCATCAACACACGATCCCCCGCTGCATGGCCAAGCGTGTCATTCACATTTTTAAACCGGTCTAAATCGACAAACAATAGAGCGGCGCCCCGTTTGTCCCGATCAGCAAGAGCCAAAGTCTGCGAAAGACGATCCAGCGCCAACGCTCGATTCGGCAATTCGGTTAGGACGTCGAAATTCGCATGGCGCCGCAACTTATTTTCGGCCTCAACCCGATAAGTAAGGTCCTTGTGAACACCGGCGACGGCGACAATCTTTCCCTTCGTATCCTTGATAGGAAATAGCGTAATAGTAACTTGCACACGCGTTCCGTCTTTTTTGCGTCGAACATCCTCGAATGAAGCCGCCAAACCACTTTGAAATACTTTTCTGGCAGGTGCGCTTCTTCCCTTTCTCCATCCATCGGGAATAATCATCGAAATGTTTTTTCCATTCACCTCCGCCGCCGAATATCCATACAAAATTTCGGCGGCGGAATTCCAGAATTCAACTTTCCCCTCATGATCGGTGAATATGACCGGATCGGCCGCGTCATTCACGACGCTTTTCAAAAACTCACGGGTGAGCTTCTCCTCATTCTAGACCCGCCCGAGCCAGAACAACCCCCCCATAACGATGAGGAGACCCACGAGGCTCCCACTGCCGATAATTTGCCAAACCCGGAGTTGAATGATGTCTTTTTGTTCAAAAAGAAAACTCAGTTCGCTGTAGATTTCAATGATGAGATCGGGCGCAGTTTTCCTGTCCGCCTTCGGCCGCCACACCGGAACGAACGTATTTAGCACCCGGGCGCCAGGGTGAACATGGTCATTGGATACGAAGCTGTTCCGGATATTGGACACCGCCAGCTTGAACACGTTCGACCCGGCCAGGGCTTTTTGAAATGCGTCGGATGAGGATTTTTCTTCGGGCTTTTCGTTGGTGGAGGACCAAACAAGATCTCCGCGGGGGACCCATACCTTCAGGGCTCGGACCTCCTCGATATCGACAAGTATTTTCCGAAAAGAATTTTTCTGTAAACCGCCTTGGCCGCGGGCGTCGAGGGATTATCCCAGATGCCCTCGAAGAAATTTCGCCCGACCATCATCGAAACGTGTCTGCCAAGCCGATCAGCTTCAAATTTCATTGCCTGGTTTACAATGAATCGAGTCGTCAGATACCCCGCGACCAATGTAAATATGACCGCGCAGGCAAGGCCGAGGACCCACAGGGGGTAGTTTGTCTTCAGGCGAAGGGGCCGCTTGGTAAGGGTGGAATAATTAAATTCGTTCATCATTTCTCTTTGGATTGAAGGTAAATTCCAGAAATGATTCTTCACATCAAATAAAACCGTCTAAATCATAAATCACGAAATATGTTTAATTTCAATTGTTGTGAAATCAAACAGGATTTGGATAAGTCCGGCGGCTCATTTCCCGGTGAAACTGCACCAAACTGTACTCAATATTAATTATTTCCACCTGAGTCATAACGCTACGTC
>JAPYQX010000129.1:2531-7972 GCA_029937135.1 Nitrospinota bacterium | reverse complement strand
CGTAGCAATAGCGCGCCACCACCTTCTGCACCCCAAGATCGCCGCCGGGCAGCGCATCTAGCCGCCCGAGCGCCCGGTAGAGGGCCTGCTCGGCGCTCCAGCGGCCCACCCCTCTGAGAGTGGTCAGCCGCTCGACGGCCTCCTCGAGTGGGAGCGTCCTGAAATCCTCGGCCTCAAGACCGCCCTCGGCCGCCGCCCGCGCGACGCCGATAACATACTCGGCCTTCCGCTCCGAAAACTGCATCCCCCTGAGGGTGGCCACCCGCGCGCGCGCCAGCCGCTCGGGCCGAGGAAAAGCCCAGTGCGCCCCGTCCCCCAGCCGGAGCTTTTCTCCCCACCGCTTCACCATCCGCGCCCGGGTCCGCCCGCCGAATGTGAGGTTCACCTGCTGGGTCGTGATCGCCGTGACGAGCGCCTCGAAGAGGTCCAGGTAGCGCACCGGCCGCAGCCCCCGGAAGCGCCGCACAAAGGGCGCGAGAACAGGGTCCTTCCGCGCCATCCGGTAGAAGGGCTCAAGGTCGAGATCGAACGCGAGAAGGTGGCGAAGGGCCGCCTCCCCCGCCGCCAGGAGATTCTTGCCCACCCGGCCGGGAGCGCGCAGCTTCATATCGACGTATCCTGTATCGGACGCTCCGGGAGCGCCCGCTCCCGCATCGGTGTCTCCTTTATCGGATGCGCTTCTGGCCTCGATCAGGGCGAGCCCGCCGTCCACTTCGATCACACGCCGGAACACCTCGCCGTTGTAGCGGTTCACCAACTCGTCCTCGGAGTGCTGGTACCGGATCACGCTCTCGTCGAAGAGAAACGGCCCCTCCGGCCGGAAGCGGCTGCCGGCGGCGCCCACCGCTAGCTCGTCATCCGTCGGCTGACCGAGACGGTCGCGCAAACCATGAAACCCAGGGTGCACCCGGCGAGGACAAACAGGTGAAAAAGAAAATCGTCCACCCGCCCGTAGATGATGAGGCCGCGCACGATCTTCACGGCGTGGGTGAGCGGGAGCATCTGCGAAAAAAGGCGCAGACCTTCGGGCAGCCCCTTCAGCGGAAAAAAAGTCTCGGCAAAGAAAAACATCGGCATGACGACAAGTGAGAAATGAAAGCTGAAAAACGAGAAACTCGGAGCGATGCCCGCCGAGACGAGGCCGAGCGAGCCGAACATCAGGCCCACCAGAAAAATGATCGGCATAACGGCCAGCGCCCAGGGCGAGCCGATGAGCCCGAAGAGGCCGAGCACGATCATCATCAGGGTGGCGCCGACGATCGCCCGCGTGCCGCACCAGAGCAAATCTCCGAAAACTATATCGCCCAGCGAGAGCGGGGCCGACATCATCGCCTCGTATGTTTTCTGGATTCGCATCCGGTTGTAGGCCCCGTAGGTGGACTCGAACGTCGAGGTCCACATCGCGATCGACACCACGAGGCCGGGGCCGATGAACTGGGCGTAGCTGATGCCATTCAGGGAGGGAACCAGCCTTCCCAAGCCGTAGCCGAAGGCAAGGAGGTAGAGGGCGTGCTCGCCGAAATTGCCCGCCCACTCGGCCACGTAAAACGAGCGGTACTGGACGAGGTGGCGCAACCAGACCCTCAGGGCGCGGCGGCTGGGAATCATGTCGGCGGCGTTCATTCGCGCAGCTCCCGGCCCGTCAGGCGGAGGAACAAGTCCTCGAGCGAAGCGGGCCGCCTGAGAAACTCCCGCTCGCCCGCCGAGACGAGGCGCTCTACAACCTCGGCGCCGCTCCGGCAATAAAGATAAAGGGTGTCGCCCGCCCGTTCGATATCGAGGCCCAGCCCGTTCAGGGCGGCGACCGCCGCCTCTCGCCCGGCGCCCCTGATTTCGATAACCTCCTCGCCCACCCGCTCGCGCACGAGATCGGCCGGCGGTCCCTCGACGAGGAGCCGCCCCCGGGCCATGACCCCGACCCGGTCGCAGAGCTGGGACGCCTCTTCCATATAGTGGGTCGTGAGCAGAATCGTCAGCCCCCCGCTCTTGAGCTCACGGAGGCGCTGCCAGACGAGGTGGCGCGCCTGGGGGTCGAGGCCGGTCGTCGGCTCGTCGAGGATCAGGAGGCGGGGCCGGTGGATGAGCGCCCGCGCGATGAGGAGCCTGCGCTTCATCCCGCCCGAGAGATTCTTGATCTGCTCGCTCCACTTCTCCGTGAGCTGGACAAAATCGAGGAGCTCCTCGATACGCTTGAGGGAGCGGCGGCGCGGGATGCCGAAATAGTTGGCGAACACCCACATGTTGGCGTAGACGGTGAGTTCGTTGTCGAGGGTGTTTTCCTGGGGGACGATCCCCATCTCCTCGCGGATACGGCGGCTGTGCGTAGTCACATCGCTGCCGAGGACGCTGAGCTCCCCTCCGTCCCGGCGGGCGGCGCCGTGCAGCATCCGGATAACGGTTGTTTTTCCCGCGCCGTTCGGGCCCAGCAAGCCGTAGCACTCCCCCCGCTCCACCCGGAGGTCAATGCCGTCAACGGCTTTCAGGTCTCCAAAGGATTTCGAGAGGCCGCGGGCGTCGATGTCCAGTTCGGCCACCAAGGCACCTTCTTCTTTAATCGGGTTATTCGAGCTTCGCCAATCGGGTCATTCGGGCTTTCCGATCAGGTCATTTGAGTTTGCAATTCGAGGGCTACACGCCTCTGAACCGCTCGGCCTCGGCCACGCGCGATACTACACACCCCGGAGACGCTCGGCCTCGGCCACGCGCTCAATGGCGATGATGAAGGCGGCGGTGCGGAGCGTGACGCCTTTCTCCTTGGCGGCGGCGTGAACCTTTTTCGTGGAGAGGGTCATGATTTTCTCGAGCTCCCCGTTCACGCGCTCCTCCTCCCAGCTGAACTGCTGAATATTCTGCACCCATTCGAAGTAGGAAACCGTCACTCCCCCGGCGTTGGCCAGGATATCCGGGATGATGTAGACGCCTCTTTCCTCGAGATGGCACTGCCCTATCGAGGTGAGCGGCGCGTTGGCGGCCTCGAGAATGATCCGCGCCCTTATCCGCTCGGAGTTGTCCCGATTGATGACGCCGCCCATCGCCGCCGGGACGAGCAGGTCCACGTCGAGTTCGAGCAACTCCTCGTTTGTGATCAGGTCGCCCCCCGGGAATCCGCCCAGGTCGCCCGCCTCGGCCTTGTGCGCGAGGGCTGCCTTGATGTCGATTCCCTTTTCGTTGTAGTAGCCCCCCGTGATATCGGATATGGCCCTGACCCGCACCCCGAGGTCGACGAGAAAGGTGCACGCGAAGGTGCCCACGTTGCCGAACCCCTGGACGGCGGCCGTCATGCTCGACGGGTCCCATCCCTCAAGCCGGGCGACCTCCCCGAACACAAAAACCACCCCGCGGCCGGTCGCCGCCTCCCGGCCCTGGGAGCCGCCCAGCGCGATTGGCTTGCCGGTCACGCAGGCGAGGCTGTAGCCCTGCCGGCCGCTGATCTCATCGAAGATCCAGGCCATGGTCTGGGCATTGGTGTACATATCGGGGGCCGGAATGTCGCGGTAGGGGCCGAGGAGGCGGCCGATGCGGGAGATGAATTTCCGGGTGAGCCGCTCGAGCTCGTAAATATTCAGATCGTGGACATCGACGTTGACCCCGCCCTTGCCCCCGCCGAAGGGAATGTCCACCAGGGCGGTCTTCCAGGTCATCAGGGCGGCAAGACCCCTCACCTCGTCAATATCCACATCGGTGGCGTAGCGGATCCCCCCCTTGAAGGGACCTCGCGCACCGTTGAACTGGACGCGGTAGCCGCCATAGACGGCGAGGGTGCCGTCGTCTTTTCGGATGGGGACTTCGACCCGGACCTCGCGGAAGGGAGTGGACAAGAGGGTGCGAAAATCATCATCGAGACCCATCGTCTCGGCGGCCTTGTCGAACTGCGTCTGGGCTGTCTGACCTATGCTAACGTGCTTTTCGGCTCCCTCCGGCATAATCACTCCCTTCCATCGATACGATTCTTTTGGGCGAATACCGCAGGGCGTCCTGGTGGCCCAACCGGCGCAGACTTAATGGCCCGAACACATGCCTCCGCAACAACTTCCACCGCCCGAAAAACCGCCGGTGTAGGAGGAGCCGGGGCTGTAGCCGCTCTTCGCCGCGCCGACGCCGAAAAGGGAGAGTTTTTTGTGAACTTTCCTCGAGGCGCAGTGAGGACAATCGACCGAGGCGATCGCGTCCGCCGAGGGAACCAGTTTCTCGAAATCCGTCTCGCACTCGGCGCACATGAACTCGTACATGGGCATTTCGACTCTCCTTTTACTATTCAAACTTCCCAATCTTCGGGCTGTTCAATTTCTCAATCGTGGCCGGGGCCCGCTTTAGCTGGTCTGCGAGGCCTTGTGCCAATCCGCCAGAAATTTCTCGAGCCCGATATCGGTCAACGGATGCTTGAGCAGCTGGGGGATCATCTTGGGCGGCAGCGTCGCCACGTCGGCGCCCATCTTGGCCGCCTGGATGAAGTGGACCGGGTGGCGAACGCTAGCGACCAGCACCTGGGTGGCGAAATCGTAGTTTTTGAATATCCGGACGATATCGCCGACCATCTCCATCCCCGGCTGGGCAACGTCGTCGAGGCGGCCCACGAACGGGCTCACGTACGAGGCGCCCGCCTTCGCGGCAAGGAGCGCCTGGGAGGGACTGAATATCAGCGTCACGTTGGTATTGATGTTCTCCTCGCGGAGCTTCTTGACCGCCCGAAGTCCTTCGGGGCCGATCGGCACCTTGACCACGACGTTATCGTGAATCGCCGCCAGCTCGCGGCCCTCCTCCACCATCGGCTCCCAGGCGGTGGCAATCACCTCGGCGCTCACCGGGCCGTCCACGATCTCGCATATCTGGCGGATCCGGGAGTGGATATCGGCTCCCTCCTTGGCAATCAAGGAAGGGTTCGTCGTCACCCCGTCCACCACCCCGAGCGAGGCCGCTTCTTCGATTTCCTCAAGATTCGCGCTATCGGCGAATATCTCCATGCTTTTCCCGCCTCCTGATGTTCATCGACCGCGCCCTCTACTTGGCGCGCCGGTGCGGGCAGCCAGCCCCGCTATCTGAACAGGTTACGTTACAGTCCCTGAAAACTCAAATTGTAATACTTTCGCGCTAATACTTTTACCTCACGGCCCCGCCTCTTCGGGCGGCCCCCCGCGCAAGGAATACCCCTGGGCGCACTCCTCCCCGCAAAAGCTGTGGCGCTCGCGTCCCACCCGCCGGGGGATGCCGATTCCCGACGGAAAATAGGTCCCGCACTCCGGACAGACGATCATCTCATCGTCGGCAGCCACGTCCCCCCCTGAGCCATCGCCGCGCTCGTCCCTGTTCACCTGCTTATTAATGCTTCCGAATATCCCCCGCAGGGCGTAGATAATCGCATAAAGGATGGCGGCGTAAATAATTATTCGCAAGATCATTTAAACTGCCCCGTAATTGGATAGCGCCAGAGGCGCTTGGCGCGA
>JAPYQX010000129.1:0-2431 GCA_029937135.1 Nitrospinota bacterium | reverse complement strand
CTGAACTGGCCTCGCTGAACTGGAGACCCCATGCCGGACTCCCGGCCCTGGTACGAAACCGGCTTCGACGCCGATTACCCCCTCATGCAAACCTTCGAGGAGGTGATGACCGGGACGCAGGCCACGGCGGCCGAATGGCTCCTCAATATGCCCTCGCGCGCCCGGATACTCGATCTGTGCTGCGGCTACGGCCGCCACAGCCGCGCCTGGCGCGAGGGCGGGCGGCGTCCAGTGGGCCTCGATTTCAGTCCCGAGATGTTGACCCTCGCCCGCGATAGCCAGCCCGGTGGCGAATGGGTCCGGGGCGATGTCCGCCGCCTCCCCTTCCGGGCGGGGGCCTTCGACGCCGCCACCTTCATGTTCGTCTCGTTCGGCTACTTTGGCACATCGGCCGAGGACCTCGAAGCCCTGCGCGAGGCGAGGCGCGTCCTCCGGCCCGGCGGCGGCCTCTTCCTCGACATCAAACTCCCCGCCACCCTCAGGGCCGACCAGCCCCCCGACGGCCATCTGAACATCAGAGGCGCCGATGTCTTCGAGGCCAGCCGCATTGTACAGACTCCCGAGGGGGAGCGGTACGAAATCCGGCGAACGCTGCGCCGCCCGGGCGAGGACGAGCGGCGTTTCTTCTACTCCGTCCGCCTCTACGAGCCGGACGCTCTCGCCGCATTATTCACAGAGGCCGGCTTTGAACGAATCAACCTTTACGGCGACTACGACGCCTCCCCCCTCGCGCCCGGCCTGCCTCGCCTCGTCGCCATCGCCTTCAGCCCGGCCTGACCCCTTCGTGTCCGAGTACGAAACCCCCTCCGGGGGCGGGGTACAAGACCCGCCGGGTCTGGCACCCCGCCGGGGACCGGCCTAGCGGTAGGTCCGCCCCAGGTAGCGAATCCACCCGCCCGGAATTTTCCGGGATGGGTCGCGGTGGGTCCAGTGAATGAGCCCCCCCTTCGGGTTCCACTCGTAGCGCCCCCTCACCTCCACCGGCTCCCCCCGCCGTAGCGGAACACGCGGGGCGAGGTCGATATTGTGGCTGATGAGCAGGGTCTGATCATTCGGCAGCCGGATGATGAACCGCTGGTGGCGGCTTTCCACAAGATCGTCCGGGAGAATTCGAATCACCTCCCCCTCCGCCCGGAGCCATACCCCGGAGCGCCCGGCCTTGAAGGCCCATTGGGCCGTGGCCCGGAGCGCCTGACCGGCCCGGCCCGCCTCGGCCGGAGAGATTTCGACCTGAGAGATCTGGACTGAAAAACTCTGGACCGGGAAACTCTGGACCGGAGAGCTTCGAGCAGGAGACCTTCGAGCAGTAGAGCTTTGAGCCGGAGCAGCCTCGACCGAAGCGGTCTTGGCCGAGGCGGTCTCGACCGTGGCGAGCAACACGATCCCGGCGGCCAAAAGGGCAGCGGTCTGGACTAGAGCAAGTCCCCGGACAAACCGCCAAACGCGCCGCCGAGATTGCTCGATCAACTTCAAGAGGAGGCCTTCGCCGCACCGGCGTGATAATCCTGGAGCGAGCGGACCGGCACCTCGCCCGCGCGCAGGGAGCGTATCGCCCCCACCGTGGCCTGGCCCGCCTCAATCGTCGTGCAATAGAAAATGTTCCGGAGGAGGGCGGTCCGGCGAATCGAATAGCTGTCCCACCGGGACTGTTTGCCGGCGGTCGTGTTGAGGACAAAATCGATCTCTCCGGCCTCCATGCAGTCCACGATGTGCGGCCGCTCGCCGTCAATCACTTTATGGACCAGCGAGACCGCGACGCCGTTTTGTTTGAGAAAAGCCCGTGTCCCCTCCGTCGCCACGATCTCGAAGCCCATCCCGGCCAGCGCCCGCGCGATGGGAAGCGCCGCCTCCTTGTCCTCGTCGCGCACCGAGATGAACGCCCTTCCGCCGGTGGGCACCCGCTCTCCGGCCCCCTGCTGGGCCTTGAGGAAGGCCGTCGGGAAATCAAGGGCCATCCCCATGACCTCGCCCGTGGATTTCATCTCGGGGCCGAGGAGAACATCCACCCCGGGGAACTTCTTGAAGGGGAAAACCGCCTCCTTCACCCCGAAGTGGCGGAGGGGCGCATCCTCGCGGACTCCCAGATCGGCCAGCCGCTCCCCGGCCATCACCCGCGCCGCGATCTTTGCGAAGGGAACCCCCACCACCTTGCTCACGTAGGGAATCGTCCGGCTCGCCCGGGGGTTCACCTCGATGACATAGGCGCGGCCCTTGTGAATTGCGAATTGCACGTTCACAAGCCCTATAACTTCAATAGCTTTCGCAAGAACTCTCGTCTGCCGCTTTAACTCTTCGACCACCTCCCCCGAGAGCGAATAGGGCGGGAGCGAGCAGGCCGAGTCCCCGCTGTGGATCCCCGCCTCCTCGATATGCTCCATTACCCCGGCGATGATCACCCGCTCCCCGTCGGCCACGGCGTCTACGTCCACCT
>JAPYQX010000128.1 GCA_029937135.1 Nitrospinota bacterium | reverse complement strand
GCCCGAAACCGGTTTGCCCCGCCATATAAACGACACCGCCGGCGATGACGGCGCGCGAGTAGCTACCCGGAGCGTTTGTCGCGTTGGTGGGGCGGATTCTCTGATCGGTCATGATGGGCGCTCCTGCCAGAAAATTCTTCCTAATTTCCCTCGAACATTTTCGCCGATGCGACCTCGATAAGGTTGTTTTCGGGATCCCGGAAGAATATCTGCGGGTAACCGTAGGGCTCGTCATGGAAGGAAATGCCCCGCCCGCGAAGGCGATCCTTCATCCCCTCGAGATCATCGGTGAGAAGGCCGAAGTGGTGGTCCATGTAGGTGTCCTCGTTTTCGCTAATGGATTTCGTGACGTGGCCGTCGCGGAGCTTGGAAAGGTGGATATGGTGGCCCGCGCCGGTCTCGAGCCAGTAGCCCGGGAAGGGAAACTCGGGCCGGGGCAGCTCGGGCAGCTCGAGGGTATTGACGTAAAAATCGTGCATCGGCTCAAGGTCGCGGCAGTAGATGCTGAAGTGCTGGAGCATTTTAATATGGCCCATGAGGATTCTCCACCGATGTATGGCGTATGCGCCGCGGGGCCGTCTGGCGGCCGGTGGCGCAAATGAAGAGTGCTTTCTCTTATTATGATGATGTTGCGTCCCGCGTATCAAGTGCGGGCTGCGAGCCCGTGCCAGTGTGGGTCCGTTGGGGTCCACAGTCACGGAAAATGGGTGTCCTTGGCCACCTCCGGTGCAGGGGAGCGTTGTCCCGTAGTGGTAAGATAAGGACGTTTTTGAGATTTTACCTTGGGAGGGGAGCGCTATCGTTTTTTCCCACTGGTTTAGAAGACGGCTCGGTTGGCTTCTCTGCCTGGGCGGGTTCGCCCTCCTGGGCTATGAGCTTTATTTGTGGTGGCAGGATGGGATATGGAATCGTTATCCCCTGGCGATCATGGTGGAGTCGTTCGCCCATTCGGTGCCGGTGGTGATGGAAATAATTCCGGGGGTTCAGCGCGAGGGTGTCAATATGTGGTCGGGATTCATCATCTCGGACCTTCCCTACTATGTAGCCCGATTCTTCCAGATTATTCCCAGTTCGGTATTTTTCTTGATCTTCGGGTATTTCTGCATCCAGTGGCATAAATACGTGGGCGACGGTTAATGCGCCCAAATAATTGCATGGAAAGTGGAGCACCCCCTGCTCTTATTTACTCCTCGGCGGCCTTCATGCGTGCATTGATTGCGTCCACGGTGAACAGATCCCGGTCCTTGGCCAGCTCGGGGTTGTGAATTTTCGAGAACACCTCAAGCGCCATGCCCGGCTCGTCCTTGCTCATCATCTGAAGGGTGTGCATCGCCCCGGCGGGGACGTGCACCACGTCGCCGGGTTTTAGGCGCCGGGTGTCCCCCTCGAGTGTAAAATCCCATTCTCCGGCCTGGATGTAGAAAAACTCCTCCTTGTCGGGATGATTGTGCATCTTCGAGGGAGTGCCTCCGGCCTCGGTGATGAGATGTTGCATTTGAATTTCGTCCCCGAAAATGCGCCGGTGGGAGACGCCGGGACGATCATGAGTGACCGGAAGTATATCCCAGTTATAAAAGCCCATTGCTTTTCCCCTTTCCAATCGAATAGAACGCGGCCAAAATCCTTGGGTGACCAGGCCGCGCCGGTGAAGCACATGAATTTATCCTTTCATTTTTTCCGCGATAGTTCCAGCCAGTAGCGTCCTTTTCTTATAAAAAATGGCGCGAAGGGTCTCGCCGGGGCGCAGCAGGGCATAGCCCAAATGATTTCCGGTGGAGGCCCGTATGGTGTGAAGCCTAAGCGGGGCGAACCGATGGGGAGGTCGCCGATGGTCTCCGCCCCCGTCTGGCCGGAAACATAGGCTCCCGGATTGAGTATGATCGCGGCTGGCGTCTTCAGCGGTTCGATGAATACTGCCACCCGTTCGAAATTATTTTTCGATTCCAGAAGATACTCGGCGTAAAATGACATTTCTTTCAAAAGGGCCGGGTCGGGCGAATGAAGCGGCCTGATCAGGATATATCCGGCTGTACTTCCCTGGGCGAGCGTGCGTCCGGTTTTTCCGCAGCCAGCCACGGTGAAAAGCGCCATGATGATTATGAAGGCGCCCCGCGCCATCGTCCGGTTTCTCGCCTCGTTTCCCACTGGGGGCTCCTCCTGCCCGGGCTTTCATTGAACGCCTAATGTTTCACATTATGGGTCTTGAGGAAACGCCCGGCGAGGAACGCCCGGCGGTGAGGGAGCTTTCGCTCCCGCCTTGTGCTCTCCCGGAGCAGACGCTTTCGGCGGCGCTCAAGTTGGCGGGCCGGTGGCCGTTCGGCTACACTCCAGGCTCGCCTCGAAGGGATAACGGTTTTTCTAAATGTGCAAGGGGTGATGGTTCGCCTCTGACGATAGACCTGATAAGGAGAGGATGAATGCGATTTTCGGTCGCCGCGGGCAACGGATTCGATCAAAAGACAGATGCCTTGGTCTTTCTGGTGGATGAAAAATTTTGGCATGATCGCCTCGACAAGGCCCTGGCCGGAGCGTTGACCTCGCTCAAGAGCCGAAAGGTATTCGAGGGAAAAGAGGGTCAGATAGCATCGGTGGCCGTCCCCCGGGGGAAAAAAACGGTTCGGGCTGGTTTCGTTGTTCTCGCCGGGCTGGGTAGCGCCAAGGAGTTGGATGCCGAGAGAGTCCGCCGGGCCTGTGCCTCGGGCGCGCGCCGTGCCCGTTCGGAGGGGGCGGCGCGAATTGCCCTTTCTCTAGTTGATGTGGTGCGGGACGGGCTGATGGACCCGGCCCTGGCGGGGCAATGCGCGGCAGAGGGCGTTGCACTAGGTCTCTACCGGATGGAAAAATACAAGAAAAAAGATCCGGACGGAGAAAAGGAAGTCTCCCAGACTGTTCTCTGCGGCGGGAGGGTGTCGCTATCTGCACTTCGGAAAGGCGCCAAGACCGGAAAAGCGCTGGCTGACGGAACCGCCTACGCCCGCGACTTGATTAACACGGCCAGCAACGAGAAGCGGCCACCGGTTTTGGCGGCCGAGGCCCGGCGAATGGCCCGCCGCGAGAGTCTTCGGTGCACGGTGGTGGACCATAAGCAGGCCCAAAAGCTCAAGATGGGAGCGCTGCTCGCGGTTGGCCGGGGGAGTTCGGCCCCGCCCTGTCTCGTCGCCTTCGAGTACCGCCCACGGGGCTCGAAGGCCAAACCCATCGCCTTTGTCGGAAAGGGGGTTACTTTTGATACGGGCGGCATCTCCATCAAGCCGAGTGGCGGGATGGAACTCATGACCACCGACATGAGCGGCGCGGCCGCCGTCTTTGGGGCGATGATGGCCGTCGCGAGGCTCAAGCCGGCTGTCCCGGTCGTGGGGGTGGCCGTCCTGGCAGAGAACATGGTGGACGGCGACGCAACCCGCCCCGGCGATATCGTCAAGGCCATGAGTGGAACGACCATCGAAATTCACAATACCGACGCGGAGGGCCGCCTCGTTCTCGCCGATGCCCTTCACTACACCAAGACGAAGTACAATCCCCAGTGCATGATCGATCTCGCGACGCTGACCGGCGCCTGCATGGTCGCGCTTGGCCAAAAGATAACCGGTATGTACGGGACCCACGACGAACTGATTTCGCGCGTCCAGGAGTTTGGCGAGGCGACCGGCGACCGCGTCTGGCACATGCCGCTGTTTCCCGAATTCGGGGAAATGATGAAGGGAACCCTGGCCGACCTGTGCAACATTTCGGGCCAGAGATGGGGCGGCGCGAACTCGGCCGCCGCTTTCCTCCAGCACTTCGCCGAGGGAACCCCCTGGGTTCATCTGGACATCGCGGGCCCCTCCCATACCTCCAAGAGCGAGCCCTACCGCCCGGCCGGCGGAACGGGCGTGGGCGTGCGGATTCTCGCCGGGCTGGCGATGAACTGGAAGCGTCTTCCAAAGCAAAAGGGAAGAGCGTTCGGTACGAAATAGATCAGACGAAGTAGCTCATAAAAAAAGCGGGCCGCTTTTTTTCTCCCCCAAAGGGGTTGGAAAAGCGGTCCGTTTTTTAGTGGTCGATTCCGGGCGCTACCCCGCGTCCCGGGTGGCGATGGCGTCGGCGAAGGAGATGACGCGCTCGCCGTCCTTGACCATGGCGATGTCGATCATGCGCCCGTTGAAGGAGACGGCGCCCGCTCCAGCGCGCTCGGCCTCGTAGTAGACCTCGATCATCTCGCGTAAATAAGCCACCCGTTCCTGGTCGGGAGAGAACACTTCATTCAGGATCGCCACCTGATTCGGGTGGATCGCCGCCTTGCCCACATAGCCCAGCTTGCGGGCCCTGATGGCATCGGCCCGGCATCCGTCGGGGTCCTTGAATCGGGTGTAGGGCCCGTCCGTCGGGAAGGGAACCCTCGCCGCCCGCGAATCGGCCAGCGCCTTGCTCCTGGCGTACAGAAGCGTTTGCCCGTCCTCTGAATACTCGCAACCGAGCGCGTTGCTCAGATCGCCGCCCTCGGCGCTTCCGATGCCGATGCCTACCACACGTGGGGCGGCCTTGCAGATATCGTAGCAGTTGTAGAGGCCCTCCGCGGTCTCGATGAGGGCGATGATGCCCACCGAGCTGGCTTCGAGGCCGCGCTCCCCTTCGAGGCGGGTGAGGATCGCGTCCGCCGCGCGGATGTCGGCGGCGGTGTTCGTCATGGCGAGCTTGATAGCGTCGAGCTCGGGGCAGACGATTCCTTCGAGGTCGCCCTCAAGGAGGCCCGTTGTCACATCGTTCACACGAACAGTGATGACCGGCGGCCCGCCCTTCGTGGCGGCGGTTTCCTTGATGGCCTGCAGCACCATCGGACGGGATTTTTCTTTCATGTCGGGCGCGACGGCGTCCTCTAAATCGAAAAGGGCGGCGTCCGCCCCCGACGTGGCCGCCTTTGAGAGCATTTTTTCGTTGCTGCCGGGAGTGAATAGCAGGGATCTTAGCGGTGTCTTAGCGTCGGGTCTTGCCATGTCGGTTTAAAACTCCAATTGTGAGAGGTCCATTCCTTCGAGCGCCGCCCGAATCGAGGCGGCGAAGCGTCCCGCGGCCATTCCATCGTTGGCGCGGTGATCAAACGTGATGGATAGGCCCATGGTGGGCCTGACCCCGACTCCGCCGCCCGGAAGCGCTACAGCCCGGGGGGCGACGGCTCCGGAGCCAACGATGGCGACCTCGGGGGGGTTGATGATCGGGTTTCCGAAAATCGCGCCCGAGGCGCCGAAGTTGGTCAGGGTGATGGTTCCCCCTTTCACATCATCGGGCTTCAATGTACCCGAGCGGGCGCGCTCGGCGAGATCGGACAGCCGCAGGGCGAGGTCCGCGAAGCCCAGTGTATCGGCCCCGGCGAGGACAGGGACCATGAGGCCATCGGGCGTGTCCACGGCGATGCCGAGATTGATATAGCGCTTGATAATGAGGGTTCCATCCTCGCAGGCTCCATTCAGGCGCGCGTTTTCGGGGTCCCGCAGTGCCGCGATTATGGCGAGAGCGAAAAAGGGAGTAAAGGTGAGCGCGGTTCCATGAGCATTTCGGAATTCATCCTTGTTGGCGTCGCGCCAGGCGGCAACGCGGCCCATGTCGATCTCGAGGAAAGTCGTCACCTGGGGGATTTCGCTGACCGAGCGCGTGAGGTTCTCGGCGATTCGCCTCCGGAGGCGGTTGAAGGGCTCCCGCGTTTCGAACGTCTCTTCCGGGTCATCGATGATGGGTGAGAACGAAAGCGGGACGGACGGAGGCTCGCTCTCGCCGCCGTCGGCGATGTAGCGTTCGAGGTCGCGCGCCGTGATACGGCCCTCGGCGCCCGATCCCGGAATCCGGGAAAGTGTATCGAGAGCGATTCCATGTTGAGCGGCGAGCCGCTGGACGCGGGGGGAGAGCAGACTTCCACCGGCGGTGTCCGGGGCGGCTGTCCGCGAGGGGGGGGCGGGCAGAGCCGCCTGCACAGGTTTTTCGCGCCGCATCGGGGCGACGGGGGCCACCCACTCGGTCGCCTTCGGCGGGCCCGAGGGCTGAGGCGCCTCCTGCGTGTCCTCGGAGACTTCCTCCTCGGTCTCGAGGATGGCCAGTACTTCTCCGACCGGAACGGTGGCGTCCGGAGACACCAGAATTTCCTTCACTAATCCACTCGCGGGTGATTCGATCTCGAATTCGACTTTATCGCTCTCGGCCGAAAGCAACGGGTCGCCCTTGAGGACCCGGTCGCCCACCGATTTTTTCCATTCAATGACAGTACTTTCGTGAACGCTGCTGCCCATCTGTGGCATTCTCACGTTCGCCCGGTACATGGCTTTCCTCCAGAAAAAAACCGCGGATGAAAATTCCCGGACGGATAAAAATAATGAAGCCGGGAATGTTCCCCGCGCGTACGGCGTCTTAGTAGGCGGCCAGCTCTCTCAGCGCGGCGGCCACTTTTTCGGTTCCGGGCAGATACGCGTTTTCGAGGGGCGGGCTCATCGGAACCGGGGTGTCGAGCCCCCCCAACCGCCGGATAGGGGCGTCGAGCGACTCGAACGCCTCCTCGGCCACAATCGAGGCGAACTCGCCCGCGACCCCTCCCCGGAGCCGCGCTTCGTGGAGGATGAGGAGCTTTCCCGTTTTCTTCACGGTATCGAGAATCGCCTTTTTATCGAAGGGCAGAATGGTGCGCATATCGACCACTTCGACATCGACTCCCTCGGCGGCCAAAATATCCGCCGCCTCGAGGGCGTCGATGACGCTCGTGCCGAAGGTGATGAGGGAAATATCCCGACCCTCGCGGAGCACCCGCGCCTCGCCGAAGGGGACGGTGTAGTCCCCGTCGGGAACGTCGGGCCTGAGTGCCTCGGGCAGATCGTCGATCGGGTAGTTGTAGAGTTTCTTGTACTCGAGGAAGAGGACGGGGTTGTTGTCCCGGATGGCGGTTTTCATCATTCCCTTGGCGTCGTAGGCGGTGGCGGGAGCGGCAATCTTGAGGCCCGGTGCGCTGAAGAACCAGGGCTCGGGGTTCTGGCTGTGAAACGGGCCCGCGCTCGTGAGGGCCGCCGCCGGAAGGCGAAGGACGATGGGCACCGGCCCCATCTGGCGGTAGTGATTTCCGGCGGCGAAATCGACGATCATTTTATAGGACTCGGTCACGAAGTCGGCGAACTGGAACTCGATGACCGGCCGCATTCCGTTCAGGGCGGCGCCGATGGCCGCCCCGGTGAAGCCAGCTTCGCTGAGAGGGGCGTCCACCACACGGGCGCGTCCGAAGCGCTCCTGAAACCCCTTGGTGATATAAAAAGCGCCGCCGCCGAGACCGATATCCTCCCCAACGAGGAGAACAGTTTCGTCGCGTTCCATCTCCTCCCAAAGGGCGGCGCTGATGGCCTCGCGGTAAGTTATCCGGCTCATGGTTTCCTGCCCCCGCAAGAATTTTCAGGGCGCATAAACGTCGTCCTCCACCTTCCCGGGATCGGGGAAGGGCATTTTCAGCGCTTCATCCCGCGCCTCCTGGGCCTCTTTTTTCGCGCGGGCATGGGATTCTCCGATTTCGTCTTCGGTCGCGATGCCGCCCGCGAGGAGGTACGCGTCGAGCCGATTGACCGGATCGCGCTCCTCGTTCCAGCGGTTGAGCAGTTCCATGTCAACGTAGTCGGAGTACTTGTCGTAGACCGAGTGGCCCACGGCGCGCATGGTGATGCTTTCGATGAGAGTGGGGCCTCCACCCGCGCGGGCGTGATCGAGCGCCTCACCGCAGATTTTGTGCATGAGCAGGGCGTTGCTTCCGTCGATGAGATATCCGGGCATTCCGTAGCCCGGCGCCCGCAGGACGAGCGATTCGCAGGCGAACTGCTCCTTGAGAAGTGTTTTATAGGCGTACTGGTTATTGTCGATGATGATGACGAGCGGGAGTTTTTGGACGGCCGCGAAGTTCATGCCCTCGTGAACATCGCCCGCGCTCGAGCCGCCGTCGCCGATGTAGGTGAGGGCGGCGCGTCCCTGGCCCTTTAGTTTTTCGGCCCAGGCGACCC
>JAPYQX010000127.1 GCA_029937135.1 Nitrospinota bacterium | reverse complement strand
GCGAGGAAGGGGACTTCATGGTGGACATCGGGGGCCGGTGGACGCCCGAGGGTGAAGCCTTCCTCTACCCGAGGAGCAAGCTCGTTTGCGAGGCCCGCGCGGCGGGGATCGATTTCCCCCTCGACGGGGTTTTCATGAATTTGAGCGATGAAGCCGCCCTCCTCCGGGAGTGCCGCCTCGCCCGGAACATGGGGTACACCGGCAAGATGGCCATCCACCCGAAGCAGATCGCCGCCATCCACTCCGTCTTCACCCCCTCGGACGAGGAGATCGACTACAACCGGGGGCTCATCGAGGCTTTCCGGCGGGCCGAGGCCGAAGGAAAAGCCGCCGTCGAATTCCGCGGCATGATGGTGGACTACGCCAACCTCAAGCGGGCCGAGCAAATCCTCGCGCTCGCCGACTCTTTTCAGTCCGAGACCTTTTAACCGATTTTTTATACGATTCTTTTTAGCCCAATCTCCTTGGACCAATACTTTTTAAACGATACCCTATTAGAAAGGCGCTCTCCCCCGTGACCCAACCATCTTCTCTTTTCCGCCTTCTGCGCCCCGCCTCGGTGGCCATCGTGGGGCTCTCCGCCGATCAATCGAAACACGGCGGGCGCGTACTCTCGTTCCTCCGGGCCGCCGGATTCGAGGGCCCGATATGGGGGGTGCACCCCCGGACCCCCGCCGTCGAGGGCGTTAGTATGTTTCCCTCGCTGGGGGAGCTCCCCACCTCGCCGGACGCCATCATCCTCGCCGTTCCCCCACCCTCGATTCCCGGGATCCTCGAAGCCGCCGGCGAGAAAAAAGCGGGCGGCGCCATTATTTTCAGTGGCGGCTTCGCCGGAACCGGCGAGGAAGGTGTGGCACTTCAAAACCGCGTCCTCGATATCGCCCGCGCCGGAGGGGTCCGGCTGCTCGGCCCCAACTCGGCGGGAATCATCCACCCCGGCGCACGGACGATTCTGAGCTTTCTGACCTGCCTTGAGCGCCCGATGGCGGAAATCCGCCCCGGACCCGTCGGGCTCGTCACCCAGAGCGGGGGAACGGGCAGCTTCATTCACAACCTCGCCGCCGACCGGGGGGGCGGCCTCGCCATTTCCGTCTCGACCGGCAACGAGGCCGACATCGAACTCAGTGAAGTATTCGCCGCCCTGGTGGGGCGCCCCGATGTCCGGGCCATCGCCCTTTTGCTCGAAACCGTGCGCGACGGCCCGCGATTCATCGCGGCGGCCCATGCGGCCCGCGCGGCGGGAAAACCCGTCGTCGCCTGCAAGATCGGCCGCACCCGGGCCGGCCACGGAATCATGCGGACGCACACCGGCGCCCTCGCCGGCCCCCAGCGCACTTTTGAGGCGGTTTTTGATTCCCTGGGCATCGCCTCCGTCCGTACCCCGGCAGAGCTTCTGGAGGTGGCCGAGGTCATGGCGCGGGCCCCGGTTCCCGAGGGAGACGGTGTGGGGATCATCACCCACTCGGGCGGCGCGGCGATCATGCTGGCGGACCGTTCCGAGGAGCTGGGCCTGTCACTGCCCACACCCTCCCCCGATCTGAAAACCCGGCTCGCCCCCCTTCTTCAGATGGGCGCCACCGGAAACCCCGTCGATCTCGGGGGAATTGTCAGCCGGCCCGAGCGCTACGGCGAGGTGATCCGCCTTTTTCTCGGAGACCCCGCCTACGATCTTGTTATCCCGGTTTCGACGCCGCACCCCTCCGCCCACTCGGCGGACCGGGCGCGGGAATTGGTCGAGATTTCCCGGAGCACGAAGCAGCCGCTCCCGAACCTCTGGCTGGCCGGAGAGCTTGGACGGTCGGGGATCGAAATTCTGCGCGAGGAGGAAGCCCCCGTCGCGGAAACCGCCGAGAGCCTGCTCCTGGCGGTGAAAGGACTCGTCCGGCTGGGCGTCATGAAACGCGCGAAAAAAGTTGATCCCGAGGTCCCGGATCCGGCTATCCTCAAGCGGCTTTCCGATCTCAGGGCCGGGGAAGATATCAACCTCTCGGAGGCAGACAGCAAAGCGCTTCTCCGGGAGATGGGGATTCCAGTAGCCGCCGGCGAGGTGGCAAATGACCCGGATGAAGCCGCCCGCGCCGCCGGACGAATAGGGTATCCAATCGTCCTCAAGGCGGTCTCGGCCTATCTCCCGCACAAAAGCGAGGCCGGCGGGGTGCGTCTGAACCTTCAGAGCGAAGACGAACTTCGGCGGGCCTGGGATGGGATGATGAGCGATCTTGCCGGGAAGGCTCCCGGCGTTTTGATCGAAGGCGCGCTCGTCGAAGAGTACGCGCCGGGGACCGAGATGATTATCGGCAGTGTACGCGACGCCACCTTCGGGCCCATGGTGCTCGCCGGAATTGGGGGAGTCCTCGCCGAAGTTTACGGTGATGTGGCCCTCGCCATGGCCCCGATCACCGAGGCGGACGCCGCGCGGATGATCGACTCGCTGCGCGGCGTGCGCCTTCTCCGGGGGTTCCGGGGCGCGCCATCAACCGACGAGAAAGCCCTTGCCGCGCTCATCGCCCGCCTCTCGCGGCTGGCCGCCGCTTATGAAAGAGAAATTTCAGAGATCGACCTCAACCCGGTCGTCTACTCGGGGGGTCGCTGGCTCGCGGCGGACGCCCTGATCAAGCTGAATTCGATAACATAATACATTTATTATCAATCGTTTATGTGTTATTTGGAGAAACGCGATGAGCGATTCCGTAGTCGCCGAGGCCCGCCGCCTGGCGGAGGCTCTCGCCGCCGATCCGGATCGTATCGAAGCCGAGATCTCGGGGATGAGTGACGAGCAGATGGCTTATTCGGCGGACGATCCCGTCTGGGCACGCTGGTCGGCGGAGATGAATTTGAGGCACATCGCCCTGCTCTCCTGCCGCTGGCTCAACCGCCTCCGGGGCCCGCTCGAGGAGCGAGGTTATACATTTCCCGAGGTGGAAATGGAGGCCGTCATGTCGGGAAACGGCCGCCACATCCCCCCCGCCATCTGCCCGGACACGGCCTCACTTCTCGCCTTCATCCGGGCGCACTGTGATCTTGCCTCCGGGATACTTTCCCGGGAGGGCGACGAAACCCTGCGTGGAATTTCGGGCGAGCGCGTTGTCGATCCCGAGGCGAGCTATACGGTCCGCCGAGCGCTTCATCGACTTCGCCCGCATAGCGGCCCAGCTCCACCCCTGCGGCTGGACCGAGGTCCCCGGCCATCCGGGCCGCTTCCGGGTCGAGATGATCGCCGCCCTCCGGCAGATTCACTGGGAGATTCTCGCCCACCTTAGAACCGTCCAGCGGATAAAGGGCCTCCTCGATCTTCCTCAGGCTACGCCCCTGCCCCGCGAGGGGTATCTTTCAATCGACAGATTTTACGATTAAGCGTCCGTCTCGTTCGCCAGGCGAATCTGGCGCGTCAGGGGCATATTCAATATAATGGCCCGGCAGCAGGGGAGAAGTTCCAAGAATCTCGAACGCTTCCACCGTACCCTGCGGGCATGCCCGCTCATGAAAAAGAGAAAAGAATTCAATGAGCCCCGAAGGCAAATTATCCGAGAAAGACCGAAAACGGAACCTCGGCCTCGACGTTCTCTCCTCGAAGCTGAGGCAAAACTACGAGTTCTTCGCCAGCCTGAGCAAAAAGGAACTGCTCGAATTTCTCCGCTCCTGCGACAGCCAGAAATTCCAGGCCGGAGAGATTATTTTCGAGGAGGGCGAACTCGATGCCCTCTGGTTCATCATCATCTCGGGGTGGGGTGCTCATCCACCGCGACGACAAGGCGATGGGCTACATCGGCGAGGGGCAATGCTTCGGGGAGGTCGGCCTCCTGAAAAACGCCCCCCACTCCGCCTCAGCGAGGGCCGATACCGACACCATCGTTCTGTCCGTCCAGCGGACGATTCTCAGCGACAACATGCCGGCCATCGGCTACAAGGTTCTCGAATACATCGCCAGTCAACTCGCCGACAAGCTCGCCAAGGCCAATCTTCAGATCGAAAACATGGGCATCGAGAAATAAGCGTCTGTTGGGGAAAATTAAGCGCCTTATTTGAGAGAAGGCCCCCGCCGCGCTAGAATCCCCCCGGACCAGTCACCTGTGACCAGTGACCCGTCACAAGTGGTCAGTGACAGTGGCACTGGCACTGGCCGAAAATATTCACCCACCCTCGCACCCTGCGGGCCGCGTCCTGCCGGGCGCGGCTTAATTCATGGGCGAACCGAAGGAATACATGGCCAGAAAATATTCGCCGAAAAAATCACGAGACCCCGGAGCCTTCCTCGGCTACCGCCGCCCCTCGGGCCCCCCCGGCGCGCGGAACCACCTCGCCGTCGTCAGCGTCATGGACAATACAAACCCGCTTGTGCGCCGCATCGGCTCGCTCCGGCGGGACATCCTGGCGCTCAACACCACCTTCGGGCGCAATCTCATGGCCGATGACGAAGCGCAGCATTTCAGGGTCATGGGGCATTTGGCAGGCCACCCCAACGTGGGCGCGGCCCTCATCGTGGGCCTCGAGCCCGAGAGCGCCGGGAAAATGGCCGAGGCGGCGGCCAAGGCCTCCCCCTGGATGCCGATCGAGATTGTCACCCTCCAGGAGTCGGGCGGCACGCTCAGGACGACCGATCGGGCGCTCGAAGCGGCGGCCCAGCTGTCGGATCATCTGGCCTCGGCGCGGCGCGTGGAGTGCCCGCTGGGCGAGATCACCCTCGGCGCCGAGTGCGGAGGATCGGACACCACGAGCGGGCTCGTCTCGAACCCCGTTACGGGAATTGTGGCCGACAGGTTGATCGCCCGGGGAGGAACTGTGATTTTCTCCGAGACGTTCGAGATCGTCGGGGCCGAGCACCTGCTCGCGCGCCGCGCGGGGGACGCGAAAACCCGCCGCCGCCTGCTGGCAGGCGTGCGGCGCGCCCTCGACTATGCCGCCGGCACGGGGGTGGACCTTATCGGATGCAACCCGACGGCGGACAACATCAAGGGCGGCATCTCCTCCATCGAGGAGAAAAGCCTCGGGGCCGTGAAAAAAGGCGGCAGCGGCCCCATCAACGAGGTCGTCGGCGTCGGTGAGCGCCCCTCCCGGCGGGGGACGATCTTCGCCGACGCGCCCTGCGGCGGGGTGGAGAACCTCACCTCGCTCTCGGCGAGCGGGGCCCAGGCGATCATCTTCTCCACCGGCATCGGAAATCCCATTGGGCACCCCGTCTCCCCGACGATTCACGTTACCGGAAACCCCAGGACCGCCGCCCGCATGGCCGAGAATATCGACGTGGACCTGGGCGCGGTGATTTCGGGCGGCATGGGCTACGAGGAGGCGGCGGACCGCCTCGAGGCGGAGTTGATCGATATACTGAGCGGAAAGCAGACCTGCTCCGAAGCGCTCGGCGAGACCGAGATTACCGTCAGCCGCTCGGGGCTGAATTTATAAGGACTTCATTCATTCAAAAGGAGAATCATTCATGGCCCAGGAAATCGCGCCCATCCCGGTGGACGGAGACTACGTTGTAAAACTGGCCCAGGAGTTGATCCGCATCCCGGCGGAGAACCCGCCCGGCGATTGCTCTGAAATCGCCGACCGAATTTTGGCCGAGCTCAAAACGCTCGGCGTTGACCGGGTCGAGACCCACGAATTCAAAAACGGGATGCCCAACTTCATCATCCAGACCGGAGAGGAGGGGGATGGCGGCCATTTTGTCATCGGCGGCCACATGGACACCGTTCCCGTCCACCCCGAGGAGGTGGAGGCCTGGGAGGTTCCGCCCTTCAGCGGCGAGCTTCGCGGCGATGAAATCTGGGGACGCGGCGCGGCGGACATGAAGGGCGCCCTCGCCTCTACGCTCGGGGCCTTCAAGGCGCTACGCGACGGGAAAATCAAAATTCCCGGCAAGCTGACCTGGATACTTCTCTCCGACGGCGAGCACGGGGACCAGAACGGAGCGGCAACGCTCGCCGAGCGGGGCATCCTCAAGGAAATCGGGGGTGATATGATTCTCTACACCGAATCGACCTCGAACAACATCATCCGCTCCTTCAAGGGCCGGATATTTTTCGAGGTGAAGGTGCGGGGGCGCTCGGTTCACGTCAGCGTCCCCGACAAGGGAATCAACGCCATCGAAAAAATGTCGCGGATCGTGGAGACCTTCAAGGCGGATCTTCTGGGCGTAGAGCCTGACCCCTTCCTCGGGCCATGCACGCTGACCTTCTCGACGATACAGGGCGGCTCGGCGGTGAACGTCGTTGGCGGGCGGTGCAGCGCGACTTTCGACGTGCGGATGATCCCCGGACAAACCTCCGCCGGCGTGCGCGAGACGCTTCGCGGCGTTATCGAGGACATGAAAAAAGACGATCCGGAGCTTGACGCCTCCCTCGACATCATTCCCAGCGGGGCGCGGGAGGTAACCGAGATCGCCGGGGACGAGCCGGTGGTCCGGCTGATGGAGAAGGTGGTGCCCGCCGTGCGGAGGAGGCCGAACGAGTTCCTCCCCGGAATCGAGTCGCCGGGGGCGCTCCGCCTGTTCATCGATAACGGGATCCCGGGAATCTTCTTCGGGCCGGGCGAGTTCATCTCCGAGGCCCACCTGCCCAACGAGCGGGTGCCCGCGCAGAACCTCATCGACGCGGCTGGGATGTTCGCCACCGCCGCGCGGGTGGTGACCAGCCGGGAGACTTACTAGAACTTATTTCACGGCCTCTTTCGCGGAAGCTCCGGCGCGATGCACCAGTGTCCTTCCGGGAGACTTACTAGACCCGCCTCATTATTTCAGGGCCGGCGGAGGCGCCATCGTGAACACTTTTTCAGGGCGGATTTTATAGAGCACACGCACCTGACCGGGCTGGCGGTTCGGGTAGATCTCGACGCCGAGGTATTTTTTCGCCAGCAGGTCAATGTGGGCTTCGGCCCCTTCCTCAGTAATCTCGACGACCATCCCCCTGATTCCCAGCCAGCTAAACGGGTTTTCAGGATCGACGATGGCGGCGGCGACGGCGGGCCGGGCGCGCATCACCTTGTCCTTGAGGCGGCCCCGGACCGAATTGATCCGGATCAAATCGCCCTCGGTGTCGAACCATACGGGCGAGACCTGCGGGGTGCCGTCCTTGAGGACAATCGCCAGCTGGAGCAGCGCCTTGCTCTCGAGAATATGGGCGTGGCTATCGGGAATCTGGGCTGCGGAATCCGGCATGTCGTATCTCCGTTGCTGGTAAAGGGGAAATGGCGAAGAAAAAAGGAACAACCCGGAGCGAATCGCTCAATCCTGCAAAGCGGGCATAACCTCCCTGGCGAACAGTTCGAGCGAGCGGACCACATCCTTCGAGTCCGGACCGCGCCAGGGGCCCACCATGATGTTGTTGACACCATACTCGTCGCGCAGGCGGCGCACATCTTCGATCACCTTTTCGGCCTGCCCGATGACGCCGCCGCCCTCGATAATCTCGCGCATGTCGAGCTTGTAGCTCCAGTTGCGCTTGAGGTGCTCCGACTCCCCCTCGGCCAGTTCGACCGAGTTGACCCCCGCCCGGTGCCCGAGATACCAGCCCTCGGCCTCCAGTATCTGCTCGTAGCGCGCTTCGGCGTCCTCGCCCTCCTCGCAGACGTGTAGATGGTGTAAAAGCGAGCGCGGCAGATTCGAGGTGTCCCCGCCCCGCTCCTTGATGGCCTTTTCCCACAGCCCGAATTTTTCATTGAACACATCGGGGCCCGTGAACCCGGCCGAGGCCATGACAAGGTAGCCGTTCTCTCCCGCGTAGGTGTAGGTCTCGAGACTCGTCCCGGCAACCCAGATGGGCGGTCGCGGGCGCTGAACCGGCCCGGGGTAGAGGACGGCGTCATTACAGGAGTAGTACTCGCCCGAGTAGGTGACCGTTTCGCCCGACAGGAGACGGTCGATGATCTCGAGGCCTTCCTTGAGCCGCGCCCTGCTCTCGGAAGGGCGGGCCTGAAACCCTGAAAATTCCCTGGGCTGGGAGCCGCGCCCGACGCCCAGATCGAGCCGCCCGCCGCTCAGGACATCGACCATCGCCGCCTGCTCGGCGAGGCGGACGGGGTTGTGAAACGGAAGGATCGAGAT